>JAGLCR010000029.1 GCA_023146135.1 Bacteroidales bacterium | reverse complement strand
TAATTTATGTACTCGACTTATTCAGTCAAAACTCATTTCAAAAAGCAAATTTCAGTGCTGACTGTAGTAGCGATTTCTGGACTATTACGGTAGATGGATATATTCAGAAATGGAGCTTAAGTGGAGGGGCAATCAGTGGCGGTGACACTATCTTATCAGGTGGTGGAATAAGTTTAAGTTTTTGTGGTGCTAGCGATTCTCCAACATTCTATACCGATAATTGGAGCTCAGGACAAATTGGAATAAATTATTATGCTCCAGGTTCTGGTTGGATTAACATTCCCACTACCCATTTTGTGCAGGATAATGGAGGACATCTTAACGATCAGTTTTACACGATAGTTGGAGGAGTCATTCAATATGTTACTTATTGGGATGGAACGAGTTTAGATGTGATTGATTCTTTACCAGCTGAATTCTTTGTTGGGGTATTTGATATTGGAGTAGATACATTAGGTCATGCATGGGTGCTCACGGGCTCTTTGCCTGGCACTACTGTTGATAGTTTAAAAGTTTACGATCAGGGAGGAAAAATAAACTCACTCTCCTTTCAATGTGATATCTATGGCTATGGGTCGTTTTTTTTGAACGACACGCTTTATTTGGGATCTAATCAGGATTCTATTTTTCCGGTTATCATTAATGGCAGTACAGCTCAACTTGGAAATGGGATACCTTTTCCTAGCAGTAACTTTACCGATATGGCAAGTTGTCAAAAAACGGAATCAACAATCTCAATTGTTGAATATCCAAATAAGAAAATAAAAGTATTCCCAAATCCTACCAACGGATATTTAATGTTGCCGCTTGATTTTGAAAAATCTGATATTACTATATATAATATGCAAGGACAATTAATTAGCCCAATAATTAATGGGAAAATACTGGATCTTTCAGCACAACCATCCGGGCTATATTTTATTAAGATTAATAGTGAAGACTGGCAAGGCGTTCAAAAGGTTTTGAAGTTGTAAATAACTAATCGAAGATGCTTATATCTTTAAGTACCTGTTAAGGGAGCTTGCTCTATTCAAATCACAATACATAATATACCATAAAAAAAGCCGTATTCAATATTCTTGAATACGGCTTTTCTTTAGTTGTTATGAGAGTTATCATCGCCCATGACAATGCTTAAACTTTTTACCACTACCACAAGGGCAAGGGTCGTTACGACCTACTTTTTTCTCTACCTTAATGGGTTGAGTTACTTGTTGTTCTTGCGTATTATGTCCAAATTTATTGGCATCGCCAGAGCCTATTTCGGTGCGTCCAGTTTTTAATTTGCTAGTATCAATACTTGCTGGTTTTAATGCAGACTCCACTTGTACCTGCTTGTTTGCTGGCAAATCACACTTTGAAATAAAGGAAACAATATCACGGTTAATTTTGTCAATCATTTGCTTGAAAAGCTCAAACGACTCAAACTTGTAAATCAATAATGGGTCTTTCTGTTCGTATGAAGCATTTTGTACCGACTGTTTCAAATCATCTAACTCACGAAGATGCTCTTTCCATGCATCATCAATGATTTTAAGGGTAACGATTTTCTCAATGGCCAATACCACCTCATTTCCTTCACTATTAAATGCTTTTTCGAGATTAGTAATAATATCCATTGACTTGATACCATCAGTCATTGGGATTGCGATATTTTTATACTGACCTTGGTTTTCAAATACATCTTTAATTACTGGGAATGTTTCACGGGCGATACGTTCACTTTTACTCCGATAGGTGGCGTATGCCGTTTCGTATATTCTTTGAATCGCCTCATCGGACTTCATATCGAAAAACGCTTCTTCTTTAATTGGTGATTCAATACCCAGGTTACGAATCATTTCCATATTGAACTCGTCAAACTCGCGAACCTCCATTGCTTCCAATACTACACTTTCCACGGTGTCGTATATCATATTGGAAATATCCAATGCCAAACGGTCGCCGAAAAGAGCATTTTTACGTTTTTTATAAATCACATCACGTTGAGCGTTCATCACGTCATCATATTCAAGAAGTCGCTTACGAATACCAAAGTTATTCTCTTCCACCTTCTTTTGAGCACGCTCAATGGATTTCGAAATCATGGAATGCTGAATCACTTCTCCTTCTTCCAAGCCGAGTTTATCCATAATGGAAGCGATGCGCTCCGACCCAAATAATCGCATTAGATTGTCTTCCAACGAAACGTAGAATTGAGACGATCCTGGATCTCCTTGACGTCCAGCACGACCACGCAACTGACGATCGACACGTCGTGAGTCATGACGCTCAGTACCAATAATTGCTAAACCCCCAGATTCTTTTACGCCATCAGCTAACTTAATGTCAGTACCACGACCGGCCATGTTGGTAGCAATGGTTACGGCTCCTGCCAAACCTGCTTCAGCAACAATATCAGCCTCCTTTTGGTGTAATTTCGCATTTAATACATTATGCTTAATTCCTTTACGACTTAGCATTCGACTAAGCAGCTCCGAAATTTCTACCGATGTAGTACCCACCAATACGGGTCTTCCATTCTTTACCAATATTTCTGTTTCATCAATTACTGCATTATATTTTTCACGAACGGTTTTATAAACTTTATCATCACGATCGTCACGAATAATTGGGCGGTTGGTTGGAACCACAGTTACATCTAGTTTGTAAATATCCCAGAATTCACCAGCCTCTGTTTCAGCAGTACCTGTCATACCAGCCAACTTATTATACATGCGGAAATAATTTTGCAATGTAATTGTTGCATAGGTTTGAGTGGCAGCTTCAATTTTTACACTCTCCTTGGCTTCCAATGCTTGGTGCAAACCATCTGAATAACGACGGCCTTCCATGATACGGCCTGTCTGCTCATCTACAATCTTAATTTTATTTTCAATTACCACATACTCCACATTATTTTCGAATAGGGTATAGGCTTTGAATAATTGATTCATGGAGTGTACGCGCTCCGTTTTCATGGAGTATTCACGAAGTATTTCACTTTTTTTATCAGCTTTTTCATCTACAGACATCTCTGAATCGTCAATCTGTTTTATGTCGAAGTTCAAATCAGGAAGTATGTAAAACTTTTCGTCACCAGTCATTTCGGTAACCATGTCGATGCCTTTATCAGTAAGGTCGATGGAGTTTTGCTTTTCTTCAATAACAAAATAAAGCTCATCATCAATAAGATGCATATGCTTATTTTGCTCTGCCATATAAAAGTTTTCGGTTTTTTGCATTCCAGCCTTTACGCCTGGCTCACTCAAAAACTTAATCAATGCCTTGTTTTTTGGTAGCCCACGATAGGCTCTGAAAAGCAGTTTATATCCTTCCTTTTGTTTTTCTTTATCGTCCGATGCAATTAATTTTTTAGCATCAGATAAGATATGTGTTACCATTTGACGCTGTGTCGCGTAAAGCTTTTGAACAAATGGTTTTAAGTCGTCAAACATTTGATGCTCGCCACGTGGAGTAGGACCTGAAATGATTAGAGGGGTACGGGCATCGTCAACCAAAACAGAGTCAACCTCATCCACAATAGAATAGTTGTGCTTACGCTGCACCAACTCTGCAGGCTCTGTAGCCATATTATCTCTCAAATAATCAAAACCATATTCATTATTTGTACCATAACAAATATCTGCATTATATGCCTTACGACGCTCTTCAGAGTTAGGCTCATATCTGTCGATACAATCAACACTTAAACCATGAAACTCGAATAACATTCCCATCCATTCTGAGTCACGTTTTGCAAGATAATCGTTCACTGTTACCATATGCACGCCACGACCAGGTAGCGCATTTAGGTATACAGGCAGTGTGGCCACAAGAGTTTTTCCTTCACCTGTTGCCATTTCCGAAATCTTTCCTTTATGAAGCATTACACCGCCAATTAGCTGTACGTCATAATGAATCATATTCCATGTGATTTTTACTCCGCCAGCAGTCCATGAATTGGCATACTCGGTTTTTTCACCAAGGATGTTAATATTATCAAAGCGAGTGGCTAAATCACGATCTTGATCTGTAGTAGAAACCTCAATAATCTTATTTTCTGTAAATCGGCGTGCAGTCTCTTTTACCACAGCATATGCCTCAGGGAGTATTTGGTCTAATACATCTTCAATTTTTGAAGTTATTCCTTCATCAATTTCATCGATTTGTTGCCAAATCACTTCCTTATTGTCAATCTCCATTTGGGGATTATCAGTGATTTGCTTTCGTAAATCTATTTTCTGATTCTCCTCTGATGAAATATAGTCGGCAATACGTTGCTTAAATTCTGCAGTCTTTGCTCTTAATTCATCATTCGAAAGCTTGACGATGTTTTTTTCAGCATCATGGATTTTATTTAGGTAAGGCATCATTTCTTTGATGTCTCGGTCCGATTTTTTCCCGAATAGGTTACTAATGAAATTTAGCATATTGTTGTGTGTTTTTTTGATTTTCGCAAAAGTAAGGTAAAACTCACAATTACTGATAGTTTTAAAGAAAAATAACACCGTAAAATACGATTGCTTTTCCGTGGTTTTCGACTCTGTTAGAAACGAAGAAAGGGACATAAGTCCCTTTAATATTATGCTAGAAGCGAGTTGTTAATACTCATCTTCGTGAAAGAAGAAATCTTCTTTGGATGGATAATCTGGCCAAAGGTCCTCAATGGTATCATAAGACTCGCCTTCGTCCTCAATTTCTCTCAAATTCTCAATTATTTCCATTGGAGCTCCTGAGCGCAGTGAAAAGTCAATTAACTCTTCTTTTGTGGCTGGCCAAGGGGCATCTTCCAATTTCGATGCAAGTTCTAATGTCCAATACATATTTTTATTTTTTGGTGTTATTATTTGCTGCAAAAGTAATTTTTTTGCCGTGAAAAGCAAGAAAAACTTTCAAAATAATTATGGTGATGTAAAATAATGAAAATCAAATATATATGATTGAGAGCGCTATTTTTTTTCTGGTAACCAAAGTAATTCATCCACATTTAACAACTTGGCAGTATAACGTGATAATACAAAAAGGTAATCACTCAAGCGATTTAGGTATTTTCCTACAAATTCGGGAAGTTCTTTTTCAGTTCCATAGCGCAAGCATGCTCGTTCGGCTCGACGACATATTGTGCGAGCAATATGGCAGTGCGAAACCATGGGGTGTCCACCAGGTAGAATAAAAGCAGTGAGAGTTGGTAATACTTTATTCATTCGGTCAATATCCTTTTCTATAAACGCTACATCTTCTTCGCTTAGTTGAGGCAGTTTGGCCAAAGATTTTGGTGAGTCAGCAGAAACCATGCTCTCAGCAATAAAGAGTTTCTCAATGATCATAAGTAGGTTTCGTTTGCTCAACATATCATCGGCATAGTCGTAAACCAAGCCGAGATATGATTTCAATTCGTCAATACTTCCATAGGCTTCCACTTGAAGGTCGTATTTATTCACTCTTGTGCCCCCAGTAAGCGATGTTTTACCATGGTCGCCTCCTTTGGTATAGATCTTAAATTCCTTGTCCATTGTATTGTTATTTCTTTATTGTAAAATTGCTAAACTTATTGTGTTATATACTAATACGGTCAAATGCACTTAATATATTTTTGTTAATAGTATCGCTGTCAACTTTTCCATCAGTAAGCTTAATGATACGGTGTGTATGCTCTGCAATTTCTGGCTCATGGGTAACAATAATTACGGTATTACCTAGATTATGAATTTCTTCAAACAAAGCCATTATTTCTACTGAAGTTTTAGAGTCAAGATTCCCTGTAGGCTCATCGGCCAATATAATGGAGGGTTTATTTACTAGAGCTCTTGCAACGGCTACTCGCTGTCGTTGTCCTCCCGATAGTTCATTAGGCTTATGATGCATACGGTCCGATAACTGAACTTGCTTAAGCACTTCTTCTGCACGCTCAATTCTTTCTGCTTTTGTAAAACCAGCATACACTAATGGGAGCATAACATTTTCCAAAGCTGTGGCTCTAGGTAAAAGGTTGAAGGTCTGAAATACAAAGCCTATTTCTTTATTCCTAATTTCGGCTAACTCATTATCATTGAGCTTACTTACCAAATTATTATTTAAAGTGTAAGCACCGCCAGTAGGTGTATCCAAGCAGCCAAGAATATTCATTAAAGTGGATTTTCCAGACCCCGAAGTTCCCATCAAGCCTACATATTCATTCTTGTGAATGTCGATACTTACACCATTAAGGGCCTTTACAACTTGATTGCCTACCTGAAAGTATTTCTTGATGCCTTGGAGTTCGATAATCTTCATACTTGTATATCAATTGTGTGTTTTGACAAAGATAAAGATTTAAGTTTCAGAATTTAGATTTAAATTGTAGCAGAGCAAACGATGCATTATCTTGTCTTTACTATGCTTTTACTAATAACGAATAACAAAATCTTCTTTGCTGTAATTGGGGTTTATGGATACCACTCCTAGATAAAAGAAATCCATGCTTATACTTACTTGAGGATGGCTTTTTATTTCGGACCATGCTTTCTTCATTCCATCCGACCAGTTGATATCATCGAAGATAAATAGTGTATTTCCATTACTATGCTTTAGTGCCAATTTGAAATACCGAATAGTAGCTTCATAGGTATGATTACCATCAATAAAGTATAAATCTGGTTTTGGAATTCTATTAAGAAGATCGGGTAACTTTTGATCAAAATTGCCCACAATAAGATTGATGTTCCTTGCATTTAGCTTATCAAATTGCTTTTGTGCTATTTTGGCAAGCTCGGGGCTTCCTTCTAGGGTATAGATTTTAGCTTTTGGGTTTAGTGCTGAAATATAGAGTGTTGTAGTGCCTAATGATGTCCCCAGTTCAATAATATTTTCAGCTTGAATATATTGAGCTAATTGTGCAATAAGTTTAGCGTACTTTTTTGGTTTGAGTGAGTTTTTTGCCAAGTTTTTTACGCTAGGCTTTGCTGTTCTTATTTTTTTTGAGCCAGCCCCAAAATCTTCAAATTCAATTTGCCTTTTGTCTTTTAGAAGTGCTACTCTAATATTTTCGATGGGTTGATAAATACTTGACTCAATTTCTTGATAAAGATATTTTTCTACAAATTCGTATACGAAAGGGGAGTGAATACCATGACGCGATTTGGCAAAAAATCGGTATTGGATATAATCTAATAGTGTCCCCATAATTATACACATTTGGTGCTAAATTAGCATAAAAAAGAAAAGCCGCAATTAAGCGGCTTAACCAAAATTTCTTTTATGCATTAATGGCTTCCACAGCTTTTATTTCAGGTACTGCCTTTATCATAGCTTGCTCAACGCCTGCTTTCAAAGTCATAACACTCATTGCGCAAGTAGCACAAGCTCCTTGAAGCTCTACGTTTACCACATTGTCGTCAGTTATATTTACAAACTCAATGTTGCCACCATCAGCGACTAAGTAAGGTCGCACTTGATCGATTACGTTGTTTACTCTTTTAATTAATTCTGCTTGATTATCCATAATACTATTATTGTTATTCTAAATAAATCCTCAGAACTAATAGTAGTTCTGAGGATAATTATTTCTATTGTATATTGCTTTTAACTAGCGCAAGATGCGTCTGGATTTATCTCTACCTTAGTAGTAGGGGCCATCTCCTTATTACGAATCTCCGTTTGTTTAATTACGTTGTCAGCCAATTTGCGGAATGCAGCACCCATTGGGTTATCAGCATCCAAAGCAATTGGTTTACCATTGTCTCCAGCCTCCATAATACCTTGTACAAGTGGTATTTGTGCAAGTAGAGGAACGTTCATTTCAGCAGCTAGATTTTTAGCTCCATCTTTACCAAAGATGTAGTATTTATTCTCAGGACATTCTTCCGGCGTGAAATATGCCATATTCTCTACCAATCCTAAAACAGGTACATTAATGTCTTTTTGCTCAAACATTGATACTCCTTTACGTGCATCAGCCAAGGCAACTCTTTGAGGAGTACTCACGATAACTACTCCTGTAATTCCAATGGCTTGCACTAAGGTTAAATGAATATCTCCAGTTCCTGGAGGCATATCCAATATAATATAATCCAGTTTGCCCCAATCACCATCATTCATAAATTGATTTAAAGCATTGGTAGCCATTGAACCACGCCAGATAAGAGCTTTGTCAGGCTCCACAAAGAAACCAATGGAAAGTAATTTAACACCATATTTCTCAATAGGTTGTATTAATGTTTTTCCATTTTCTTGCGTTGCAACAGGTTTTGCATCTTCCAAGCCAAACATGGTTGGTACAGAAGGGCCGTAAATATCGGCATCAAGAAGCCCCACACTTGCTCCTGTTTTTGCTAGAGATACAGCTAGGTTTGCAGCAATGGTAGATTTTCCAACACCACCTTTACCTGAAGCTACTCCAATAATATTTGTTACTCCAGAGAATGGACGTTTTGGTGCAGCAAACTGCGCTGCTTCAAAATGTTTAATTTTTGTTTCTACCGTTACATCAAGACTGTCGTCAAGGTAGAATTTTAGGGTACGCTCACATGATTTAACTAATGATTTAGCAAAAGGATCTTTGCTGTTTGCAATCACAAGTTTGAATTTGATTTTTTTGCCATCAATTTCAAGGTCTTCAACCATGCCCAAGCTCACAATGTCTTTTCCCGACTCAGGATGTTTTACCATCTTGAGCTTCTCAAATACTTGTTCAGTTGTAAAGTTCATATTTAAAATATTGAAATTCAGTTTATAGTAAGATTACTCTATCTTTATTTAGATTGCGTAAAGATAGGCTTTTTATTGAGCGAGCTACCCTTATGTATTCCAATATTCTTAAAAAGAATTAATATGATATTTATCATACAATATCTATCATGTCTATGATTAATTATTTTTCATTTCTGCAGTTCTTGAGTAGTTCACATTGATTGCTTTAAGGGTATTTATTAGTGAAATACATATAAGGATGATTATTCCAAAATTGCCATATTATGATATATCTCATATGATTAGATGTGTCATATTATGACGATTGACATATAAACGAATATTGTATATGTTAACTAATAAACAAAACGGATTATCTTTGCGCATTAGTAAAATCTAAAACATTATAAGTCATAATTTTAGTATGTCGAAACAAATAAAAATAAAGAAAGGTTTAGACTTAAAGCTTGTCGGTACTGCCGAGAAGTCTTCTAAATCTCTCAATTTGAAGAATTATGCTTTAAAACCGACTGATTTTCACGGTTTGTTTCCCAAATTAATGGTGCGCGTAGGCGATAAGGTAAAAGCGGGTAGTCCGATATTTTTTGATAAATATCGAGATAATATCATTTTTACATCTCCAGTGAGTGGAACAATAACTGATGTTATTCGTGGGGCAAAGCGTAAAATGTTGGAAATTAGAATTGAATCGGATGGTACTGATTCATACGAGACATTTAAGCAAGCTGATCCCAAATCTTTGAAAAAAGAGGAGATTATTGAGGAGTTACTTAAAAGTGGTGTTTGGCCTTTAATTCGTCAGCGTCCCTATACAGTAATTGCAAATCCTGTTGATCAGCCAAAAGCCATATTTATTTCAGGATTTGATACTGCACCTTTGGCTGCAGATATTGATTTTATCTTGGAAGGAAAGGAAAAAGAGTTTCAAACGGGCTTGGATGCTTTGTCGATGATAAGCGATTCCAATATTCATTTGAACCTGGGTCCTGATTCAAAAGCTCCTGCATTGCTCAATGCAAAAGGTGTAGAGATAAATAACTTTAGCGGTCCTCATCCAGCAGGTAATGTTGGAATTCAGATTCACCATATTAGCCCTATTAATAAGGGCGATATTGTATGGACTGTAAATGCAGCTGATGTGCTTACAATAGGTCGCCTTTTCCTTGAAGGGAAATATAATGCGGAGAAAATGATTGCTCTTTGTGGTTCTGAAGTTAAAGAGCCTCAGTATATTACTGTTAAATCAGGAGTGGAGATTGGAAGTATTGTAAAGGATCAGTTGAAGCAAGATCATGTACGTATAATTAGTGGTAATGTATTTACAGGTACTCGAATCGACCGTAGTGGTTATCTATCATATTATAGCAAAGAAATTACCGTTATCCCAGAAGGTGATGTGTATGAGTTCTTTGGTTGGCTAGTTCCAAGTCCAAAAAAGCATAGTTTCTATCGTACAGCCTTCTCTTGGTTAATGCCTAATAAGTCTTATAAGCCCAATACCAATATGAATGGTGGTGAAAGGGCCTTTGTATTTACTGGTGCTTTGGAACAAGTGTTTCCAATGGATATTCTTCCTATACAATTGATGAAGGCTATTATGGCGGAGGATATTGACCTGATGGAGCAGTTAGGAATTTACGAGCTTGATGAAGAAGATTTTGCATTATGCGAATATATCAGCACTTCAAAAATTGATATGCAAGAATTGATTCGTAAAGGGTTGGATATGATGCGTATAGAAATGAGTTAATGACCAAATGAAAAAATAGAGATAAATGAAATTTATTAGAAATATATTAGATTCAGTTAAACCACACGTGCAGAAGGGAGCAAAGTTTCATGCTTTCAATTCTATGTACGATGCTGCTGATACTCTGTTTTTTGTACCCAATACGGTTACAAAAACAGGAAGTCATATTCGTGATGGTGTGGATATGAAAAGATCCATGTTTGTAGTGGTTATTGCTTTAGTTCCAGCCTTATTGTTTGGAATGTGGAATACTGGACAAATGCACTTTCAGTCCTTAGGACAAGAGGTGGATATAATGGATGCTTTTTTATATGGCCTACTTAAGGTACTACCCATTATTATAGTTTCCTATGCTGTAGGACTTGGTATTGAAATTGTTTTTGCTCAAGGCCGTGGCCACGAAGTAAATGAAGGTTTCTTTGTATCAGGAATGCTAATTCCTTTAATTGTTCCTGTATCAACTCCTTTATGGATGGTTGCTGTAGCGGTTGCTTTTGCTGTTATCTTTGGTAAGGAAGTGTTTGGCGGAACAGGTATGAACATAGTAAACCCTGCCATTCTTACTCGTGCATTTTTATTCTTCGCTTACCCACAATCAATGTCGGGCGATAGTGTTTGGATTGCAGAGAAAGCGGACGCATTCTCTGGGGCAACTCCATTGGCTGAGCTTACTGCGGGCAATGCACCTTTGTTTGCTGGTGCAAACCTTAGTCCAATGGAAATGATGATAGGAGCTTATCCTGGTTCAATCGGCGAAACTTCAACCATTGCCATAATTATAGGTGCTGCGATTCTACTTTATACTGGTGTTGCAAGTTGGAAAGTTATGCTTTCGTTTATTGGCGGTGGATTGGTCATGGGCTTAATCTTTAATCTTTTTGCAGTTAATGCTTATATGGAGTTACCTGCATGGGAGCATCTTTTATTAGGTGGTTTTGCTTTTGGAGCTGTATTTATGATTACGGACCCTGTAACTGCTACCCAAACAGAAATGGGTAAATGGATTTATGGTTTTTTCGGAGGCTTAATTGCAATTTTGGTGCGTGTGGTTAATCCTGCATACCCTGAAGGTGTTATGCTTGCAATCTTGTTTATGAATATTTTTGCTCCTTTGATTGATTTCTATGTGGTAGAATCGAATATTAAAAAGAGATTGAAACGAGCTAAGGTAGCTGCTTAATTATTAATTTGGAATAGATAAAAATCAAATAAAATGGATAAGAATAGTAATTCATACATATTTATTTATGCTTCTGTAATGGTGATTGTGGTAGCGGTTGTACTTTCTTCGGTTAGTGGAGCCCTTAAGCCTTTGCAGCAGAAGAATAAAAAGATGGAGAAGGAACAAAATATTTTGTCTTCTATTGGTATCAATACCACTCCTGAAGAGGCAGCTACACTTTATCTTGACAATGTTAAGAAAGAGATAGTTGTTGATACTGATGGAAATATTGTTAGTGTTTATGCCGATGGAAAATTTGAAACTGGCGATGTAAGAGCATTCAATATTAATTTGAAGAAACAATATGCAGCCATTAATGGAGGCGCAAAAGGTCAATTACCAATATTTGTTATCGAACAAGATGGTAAAACGTTTTATGTATTTCCAGTTTTGGGTAAAGGTCTTTGGGGCCCAATATGGGGTAATGTAGCTTTAGAAGGCGATTACAATACTGTATATGGTGCCAACTATGGTCATGAAGGAGAAACTCCAGGCTTGGGTGCGGAAATAGCAGATGCTCCTTTCTCTGATATGTTTAAGGGAAAGCAAATCTTTGACGAGCAGGGAAAGTTTGTTTCTGTTGCCGTTGTCAAAGGTGGTGTGGCTAATCAGTCGGCTATATTGCCATCTCATGGTGTTGATGCCATATCGGGTAGTACACTTACTTGTGATGGTGTTACCGAAATGTTAAAGCATAGCTTGGGTCTTTATGTTGAATATATTAAAAAGAACAAATAATTATGAGTGTAGATAAACAAGAAAGGGAGCCATTATTTTCTCCTAAGAATATAAAACTACTGACTAATCCTTTGAATAAGGATAACCCAATTACAACACAAGTATTGGGTATTTGTTCAGCACTTGCAGTAACCGTAAAATTGGAGCCTGCAATAGTTATGTCACTATCAGTTATGGTGGTGCTTTCTGCCGGTAATGTTATTATTTCCTTATTACGAAATAGTATCCCCTCTCGAATTCGTATTATTGTGCAATTGGTAGTAATTGCCGCTTTGGTAATTTTAGTTGACCAAGTGCTTAAAGCTTATGCCTATGAAGTAAGTAAGCAACTTTCAGTATTTGTAGGTCTTATTATTACAAACTGTATCATCATGGGACGATTCGAGGCCTTTGCCATGGGCAACAAACCTTGGCCGGCCTTATTAGATGGTATCGGAAATGGAATTGGTTATGGCTGGATTTTGATTGCTGTTGCTTTCTTCCGTGAGCTGTTTGGTTCAGGTACCCTTTTCGGACTTACCATTATTCCTCAAGGCTTCTACGACTTTGGTTATGTAAATAATGGATTGGTGATTTTACCACCAATGGCTTTATTTGCTGTAGGAGCAATTATTTGGATTCAACGCTCCAGAGATAAAGAACTAATTGAAAGTTAATCTAGTAAAGATATAGAAAATGCAAGATTTAGTAAATATATTTGTCAAGTCGATTTTTATCGACAATATGGTTTTCGCTTACTTTTTGGGTATGTGCTCATACCTTGCGGTATCGAAAACAGTGAAAACATCTGTAGGTTTAGGTGCTGCGGTGATCTTTGTTTTGATTATCACTGTACCAGTAGATTATCTTTTAGATACTTACATACTTTCCGAAGGAGCTTTGGTTTGGATTGGTCCTGAATACGCAAGTGTGGATTTAAGCTTCTTAAGCTTTATTATGTTTATAGCCATTATTGCTTCTATGGTGCAATTGGTTGAAATGATTGTGGAGAAATTTTCACCTACACTATATGCATCTTTAGGAATATTTCTTCCATTGATAGCAGTTAACTGTGCCATCCTTGGAGGATCGTTGTTTATGCAACAAAAGGAGTTTAACTCAATAACTGAAGCTACTGTTTATGGTTTAGGCTCGGGTGTGGGTTGGTTTTTAGCCATTGTGGCCATTGCCGCTATTCGCGAAAAAATAAAATATTCAAATGTACCACCTGCTCTTCGCGGCTTGGGTATTACCTTTATTATTACAGGTTTGATGGCTATTGCCTTTATGACCTTTATGGGTATCAAATTGTAATTGACATTGTATAATTTTTAGATATAAAAGAAATGATATTAGCAGAAATTAGTCAATCAACCGTAATTATGATTAGTGTGGTAGTTTTTCTATCTACCATTCTTATCTTGGTGAGCGTTTTATTATTAGCCAAGAAAAAGCTTACTCCTCAGGGAGAGGTTACGATCACAATTAACGACGAAAAAGAAATTATTACAGAACCAGGTTCAACTTTGCTTACCACATTAACCGAAGAGAAAATCTTTTTGCCATCAGCTTGTGGTGGAGGTGGAACTTGTGGAATGTGTAGTGTGCAGGTATTTGAAGGAGCTGGAGATATTTTACCCACCGAGAAAGGTTTCTTTACTCGGAAGGAGGCGCAAAACAGTTGGCGACTAGGTTGTCAAGTGAAAGTGCGTGGTGACCTTAAAATTGGTGTTCCGGTTGAGATATTCGGTATCAAAAAGTGGGAATGTGAAGTGGTGTCAAACGAGAGTGTGGCTACCTTTATCAAGGAGTTTGTTGTTCGCCTTCCTGAAGGAGAACATATGGACTTCCGCTCAGGTGGTTATATCCAAATTGATGTGCCTAAAACAGAGGTGCATTATAAGGATATGATTGTGGGTGATGAATATAAAGAGGATTGGGATAAATTTAATATGTGGGATTTGGTAATGAAAAACCCAGAGCCTATCTATCGTGCTTACTCAATGGCCAACCATCCAGCTGAGGGTGATATTGTAATGCTAAATATCCGTGTTGCAACACCACCGTGGGATCCAAAAACTAAAGGATTTATGAAAGTAAATCCAGGTATTTGCTCCTCTTATATCTACAACCTTAAGCCTGGTGATAAGGTAATGGTTTCAGGACCTTATGGTGAGTTCTTTATTAAGGACACCGACAAGGAAATGATGTTTATAGGTGGTGGTGCTGGAATGGCACCTATGCGTTCGCATATTTTTGATCAGTACCTTACTCAAAAAACAAAGCGTAAAGCTACATTCTGGTATGGAGGTCGTTCAATGCGTGAGTTGTTTTATGTGGACCAATTCCAAGCTATTGAGAAGGATAATCCTAATTTTAAATTTAATATAGGCCTTTCAGAGCCAATGCCAGAGGATAATTGGACAGGATATACTGGTTTTATTCACCAAATTATTCACGATAATTATCTAGTAAATCATGAAGAGCCTGAAGAAATTGAATATTACCTTTGTGGTCCTCCGATGATGAATGATGCTGTTCTTAAAATGCTCGATGATATGGGCGTGCCAGATGAGAATATTATGTTTGATGATTTTGGAGGTTAAAAATTGCTATAAAATTATATCAATATGATAATTTTCTAAAATATAAGAGCCGCATTTTGTGGCTCTTTTTTTATGCTTAACTTTGTAGGAGATAATAAAAACGTAAATTAAACATAATGACCCTGAAGGGGTCAAATACGTAGCCATGGGCATAGCCCATGGCGAGAGAATAAAACACATTTAATTTTTGGCGCATGTTTTTGCTTCGCAAAAACTGTGACAAAAACAACCTCCCCATATATTTGATATCCCCAAAAACAAGTATTTTAGCAAATCATTAATAACAAACCATATTATGAAACAATCATACCTTATCATCCTGCTTTTCACCATAATGATAAGCTCATGCCAACAAGCAAATAAAAAAGTCGAGTATAAAAAGTTTGTGAAAACTGGAGAAGCTCAAGGCTCCTACTACTCCATTACCTACTACGATTCATTAGGTCGTGATTTTGGACATGAAATAGAACAACTGCTTCATGACTTTGACCAAAGTTGTTCTAATTACCAAGCTCAGTCTATTATTTCTAAAGTAAACCGGAATGAGGAGCTTGCTCTTGATAGTTTGTTTATTGGGAATTTCATAATGGCGCAAATGGTTTCAAAGGAAACGAATGGTGATTTTGACATTAGTGTACGACCATTAGTTGAACTTTGGGGTTTTGGTTTGAAGAACAAACAAAAAGTAAGTAAAGAGCAAGTGGATAGCATTATGGAGTTTGTAGGTTATCAGCTTATTCGTTTAGAGAATGGTGAAATTATTAAATCCGACCCACGAGTTACCATTGATTATAATGCTATTGCGCAAGGGTATTCTGTTGATGTGATGTCTAAATTTCTTGAGAGCAAAGGTATTAAAAGCTATTTAGTTGATATTGGAGGTGAGCTTTTTGCACGAAGTACTAAAATAGGAGGTGAGGCATGGAAGGTGGGTATTGAGCTTCCTGCTGATAGTGCTAAATACGGAGAGAATTTATCTGCCATCATTCGTATTAGAGATATTGGTATGGCTACATCAGGAAATTATAGAAAATTCTATATTACGGATGGAATTAAGTATGCCCATACCATTAATCCTCATACGGGCTATCCTGTTCAACATTCATTATTAAGTGCGACGGTGCTGGCTCCAAACGCTGGTTTAGCCGATGCCTATGCTACTGCTTTTATGGTTATGGGTGTAGAAAAAGCAAAGTTAGTTTTAGCTCGCCATCCCGAACTAAAAGTTTATTTGATTTATGCTGATGTAAATGGAGATTATAAAGCTTTTGTAAGCTCAGGCTTAAATGATATGCTGGAAGAAAATTCTTTACAATAGATGTGTGTAGCTCGATATTAGTCAGTCGTCGGTACGTTTTTACAAATTTCTTCGTTCCTTAGTAATTTATAAAAATACTCAGCCTGATGAAGTATCTATCGAGTATAATTTTGGAATTAGTTATGCCGAGTGGTTTTATTCGTTTGATTGTCAGTCTTCGGTACGTTTTTACAAATTTCTTCGTTCCTCAGTAATTTATAAAAACACTCAGCCTGACGAAGTATCTACTAAGTATAGTTTTGGAATTAGTCATCCCGAGTGGTTTTGTTTACGAAAAGTAATGGAGTGAATAAAATTGTAGCCAAAGTCATACCGAGTGGTTTTTTATACGAAGTAAAACGAAGTATGAAAAATTGTACCGAGGTATGACTCGTATTCTAATACGACTTAATAATCATAGTATCCGTATGAATATGTCGTTTAGCGCCATCAATTCCTTTACCATGATGCTCCTCAAAATTCTCACAGCGATCTTCGGGGTCTTTTGCACCACAAGTACAACCAATCTTAGTATTACCCGTGTCCACCGTACTGCATTGCTTAGTAAACTGGCCACCTTTGATCAGAAACATCTTGATACCAATAGCCGAAAAAGCAATAGCAATCAACAATAAAGAAAGCCCCATAGTTAGTAAGAATGTTTGCATAGTACTATCTGTTAAATTCTGGAGCAAAGTTACGCTATTATCTTTTATGCTATGTATTTGATAAAAGTTAATAGGTGTATTTAGAGCTGATATTTAGCAGGAAACTTGATTGATGGCCAAAAGAACTTAGTTGCCATTCTAGTAGTGAGTTTTTATAAGTAGTATTATGTATTGAGTAATCTTTTGCATTTTCCACCCTCCAGGGAGGGGAAAGAAAAGGAAAAATATTTTTATTAAGAAATATTGAGCTTTGTCAAATGGTTTGAGCCTGTCGAAATGGTTCTATTGAGCCTGTCGAAATGTGGTTATTGAGCCTGTCGAAATACCGCTACCACGACCCCCGTAGCCACCGCCGCATTCAACGACTCCGTTTCCGAATCACCATAAGAAGGAATCTTAATACCTTGGCTAATAAAGAAAGCCACATCATCGGAAATACCCTTAGATTCATTGCCAATTACAATCAACCCTTTGGATACCAATTTAGTTTCATAAATATTTTCGCCAGAAAGTAAGGTGCCGTACACAGGAATAGCACCATTTATTTCGCCCAGCCAATCCACCAAATCGGTATAACTTACCTGCACCCGACTTATGGACCCCATAGTGCTTTGTACCACCTTAGGGTTATAAATATCAGCTGTTTCTGTTGAACAAATAATATGCTTAATGCCAAACCAATCGGCAATACGGATTATGGTGCCCATATTACCTGGATCCTGAATAGTGTCAAGCACAAGGCATAAATCATTTATTTCAGAAGGTGGGGTAGAAGTCTCGGGCATTTTTACCACAGCCAATACCTGATTAGGATGCTTCTGCGCGCTGATGCTCTGAAGTTCCTTCACGCTAATCATCTCTGCAAAATCAAGAATTTGTGGAGCAAACTCTATCCATTCACGAGTGCCATACACCGCTTCAATCTCAAAGTTGCTATTAATAAATTCATCAACAGCCTTTGGACCTTCAACTATAAATAGCCCAGCCCTTTTACGGCCTTTTGCTTTATGCAAGGATGTAACTAGTTTTATTTGGTTTTTTGATATCATCTTAGGGGCAAAAATACATCAGACTTCGATACAATTTTCAGTTATTTCCTTTTCACTGTAAAAACACAAATTTACTCAGCCTGATTGTTTTTTTAGAATGAGCCGTCAGACCGAGTGTTTTAATTATTGCCTCCTTAGAGGCAATAATTAAAACGTAAGGAGGTCAAGGCGGTTTAAACAAAAAAAATCCTGCCAACATTACGTTAGCAGGATTCGTACTATATTTTTAGGCTCTTTTATTTTTCAGAAAGCGTCAAGGTCGATGCGAGTAAAATTTCTTATTTTAGGAGTCAGTCAGCTGGCTGATAACTGAAATAAGAAATGAGCTCAACGAAGAGATTGTCGCTTAATGATAAGCAAAAACTTATTCACCAACTACTTCAAACTTAATCTCACCCTTAACCTCACGGTGAAGGTTTACAGTAGCCACATACTCACCAATTTCCTTGATGTTTTCGCCATCAACCACAATCTTTTTACGGTCAATCTCGATATTAGCTTGCTCTTTCAATGCGTCAGCAACCTGCATAGCATTAACCGAACCAAAGATTTTTCCGCTAGTACCAGTTTTAGCACCAATCTTAAGGCTTACAGCCACCAATGAAGCAGCAATTGCCTCAGCATCATTTTTAATCTTCTCAGCTTTATGAGCTTTTTGTTTCAATACCTCGTTCACAATTTTGATATTCTGCTCAGTTCCCTGAATAGCATACCCTTGAGGAATGAGGAAGTTTCGAGCATAACCATTTTTTACTTTGATTATATCGTTAGCGAAACCTAATTTTGCGATATCTTGTTTTAATATAACTTTCATCTCAACGTCCTCCTTATTTTAATAAATCACCTACATAAGGCATTAATGCAATATGACGCGCTCTTTTGATTGCTCGCGAAACTTTCTTTTGGTATTTCAATGAAGTACCAGTTAAACGACGAGGAAGAATTTTTCCCTGCTCATTCACAAACTTCATCAAAAAGTTAGCGTCTTTATAATCAATATATTTAATACCAGTCTTTTTAAATCGACAGTATTTTTTCTTTTTAGTATCAACCGCAATTGGGGTCAAATATCTAATTTCTGAATTTGTTGCCATTTCTTTCTATTTTTTTTACCGTTAATACTAAGCTTTCTCTTTTGCTTTTTCAGCCTTCTCAGCTTTCTTAGGTGCTTCCTTAGCCGCTTTCATATTCTTGCGTCTTTTTTCAGCATAAACCAATGAGTGCTTCTCTAATTTTACAGTAAGGAATCGCAATATACGTTCGTCACGTTTAAAAGCAACTTCGTATGGATTAATTCCAGCTCCTTCAACTTCAAATTCTAAAAGATGATAGAATCCGGTTGATTTCTTTTGAATAGGGTAGGCTAATTTCTTCAAGCCCCATTTTTCCTCGTGTACTACTTTACCACCTTGCTTGGCGATAAGATCCTTGTACT
This sequence comes from Bacteroidales bacterium, assembly GCA_023146135.1. Lineage (GTDB taxonomy): Bacteria > Bacteroidota > Bacteroidia > Bacteroidales > UBA1556 > UBA6267. Next base: position 53,350 of record JAGLCR010000029.1, on the reverse strand, counting down.
TTTTTACCGCTTCCTTTATCTGTTCTTCAGATAAAACGGGAGTCATAATGAAAACGGTTTCATAACGATTTAACATGATCTTTGTTTATTAGTTAATTATTTGATATTAAAAATTTTCGGACTGCAAAAGTACACTTTTATTTTAAACGAACAATGGCCAAATCGAAATTATTTTTCGGGCAGACGATTCGAGCTCTACATTATAATCCTCAATTGTTTAGCTATTCAGTAAGTCTTGTATAAGGAGCTCCAAAAGTCGTCCTTTTTCACCAAGCTTCTTTGACTAACCAATTTTCGGGCTGCCATTTCGATCTCAAGCTCGGTAGCTAGTTGAACGTCCATCAGATAATTGCATTACTTATTGTTTTTATTTACATTTGTCCTTAGTTTAGTAATCCTTTAAGTTATGAAAAGACTATTTTTTCTATCGATTATTGCTTTTATTGTGAATTATAGTAGTGCTCAATCCACTAAGGTGGATGAGCGTTATACTCGTTCTGGTATCGAATCCGAAATAAATAGGTTTTATCAAATCAATTTCGATTATAAAGTTACTTTCATCTCAAAGACTGATAATGAAATTAATGCAAGAGTATTAGTTTTTGATAAATTATTTGGTATTCCTAATAAAAGAAAAACGAATGGCCTAACACATTTTACAAATCCACAAAGCATTAAAAGCGCTGTTAGGCTGGGTGCTAACTCTAAAATAATTACTATGCATATACTAGATAGTATTCATTATGTTAATACTGCTAGCCATAAACGATCGCTTTTTTATTATAATGGACAGTTGAACTGTGTTAAGATTGTAGAGGAGATATTTGATAGTGTAGCTCTTATATGGCGTCCTGGTGCTGTAACTGAATTTGAATATAATGCTAGAAATTTATTTGCTAAAGTAAAAGTTCGTGTTTGGAGTAATTCATTGCGTAAATGGACAAATTATGATTCACATATCTACGATTATGATAGTAAAGGTAGAATAACTCTTTATGAATATAGTGAAGGAACTTCTGTAAATAATTATAGTTATAAAAGGTCGAAATTTGCATACTATTACCCTGATAACTTTATATTGGAATCAAGATTTTATGGTATGAATGAAGTATGGATACCATCTGATTCTACCACCCTTAAATTTGATTCCCAAGATCGTTTAATATTTCAAGAAAGGTTTAAGTATGACCGAGATGCAAGTAGTTATATTAATGATGTAAAAGCGGACTATTTATACAATTCTGCAGATGTTTTAGTAAAAGCGATTCAGTCAAACTGGAGTACAGTTTATAATAAATGGCGCTATAATTACAAGGTTGATTACCATAAGAATTATCAAGGTTTTGATTCATTGACTATTTATTCAAATTATTACGGTTCGTGGAAGGCAGAGCGTTTGGTGAAGTATGAAATGACTCCTTATGGGAAGCCAACTATGATTGAACAGCAACATTGGGGTGATGCCAATCAAAACTGGATTAAAGAATCTAGAGAAGACCTTGTTTACGATTCACGACAACGAGAACATCAGAATGAATTGTATATATGGGATGACTATAATAACAAATATTATATTTATGGAGCCTCTAGAATAGACTATATTGTAAATGCCAATGACTCGGCCGCAATACATAGTAGACATATAAATAATGTATATAAATCATATTTTAAGGATTCTTATTCAACAGATTCCCAAGTTTCAAATACACAAGTTATCCCCTCGTTTATTTTTGTAAAGAAGCCCACTGATTATAAATTGATTTATGAAGGATCATTTTATCTAAATGAAGATACTACTATTCGCGAGCTTGGGTATGAGCTTAAGTATTATTACTCAGTTAAAGATACGGGAAGTGCGGATGTTTCACCATCGGATAATTCTTTTAAAGTATTTCCAAATCCTACAAATGACTATGTTATTATTCAATACGATGATTCGAAGCAAAAAGCTGATTTACGCTTATATGATATGACGGGAAGACTTGTCTTAAACAGATTGGTTGCAAGTAATGCAAGTTTGTCAATTAAGGGTGTTAGCGCAGGTATCTATATATATAAGGTGTATTTTGGTAATAAAGTGCATATGGGGAAGCTGGCAGTTTATTAAACACTATTTAATATTACTTGTTTTCTTTGCTAGTTTTTATATTAATAATTGAGTAGAAAAAATAAGAAACAGAGAGACTCTCTTGCTATTTGAGGAGTAGAATGGTAATCATCAATCTTTCCCACTTGATAAATCTTCTGAAAAATAATATCAAAAAAGCTTTGTGAATAAAAAAATATTTCTATCTTTGCACTCGCTAAGACGCAAAAGGAGTTAAATCCTTGTTTTAGTGGGAATAAAGAAAAATTTGCTAGGAACCTGATAATGGCAGACCGCTATAGGTTTCAGAAAGAATAGGACGAAAAGTCTTTCTTTCGGGTCTGGAAGATTATCCTTCCTATCAATTTTTTCACAACGAATATATAAATAAAGTTAAATTAAACTGTAAAACAGTTTATAATGTAAATTAAGTCAGTTATTTAAGGTCTTAAAACTTTAAATTTCTAAAAGCTTGATTAGTACATTATTTATTGTACTTTTGCAGCCCCGTTTTAGAGGGGAATATTTATTAATAATATTGACTTAGTTAAAAGCAAGTAATTTAGTTTAAATTATGCCAACGATACAACAGTTAATCAGAAAAGGTCGTAAAAAATCGACCGAAAAGAGTAATTCTCCAGCATTGGACTCTTGTCCACAACGCCGGGGAGTATGTGTGCGTGTTTACACAACTACACCAAAGAAGCCAAACTCAGCAATGCGTAAAGTAGCGCGTGTGCGTTTGACTAATGGTAAAGAGGTGAATGCTTATATCCCAGGTGAAGGTCACAACCTTCAAGAGCACTCAATCGTGCTTATACGTGGTGGTAGAGTAAAAGACCTTCCAGGCGTACGTTACCACATTGTACGTGGCGCATTGGATACTTTAGGAGTGGATGGACGTACGCAACGTCGTTCAAAGTATGGTACTAAGCGACCAAAGAAGAAATAAGATTTTAACACACGTTTATAATTAGTGTAAGATGAGAAGAAAAAAGCCAAAGAAGAGAATTATACTTCCCGATCCAAAGTTCAACGATACGTTGGTAACTAAGTTCGTGAATAATATGATGATGGGTGGTAAGAAGAATACTTCTTACGATATTTTTTATGGTGCTATGGATATTGTTACCGAGCGTTTTAAAGAAGAAAATCCTGTGGATGTGTTTAAGAAAGCGTTGACAAACGTTACTCCTGCTGTTGAAGTAAAGAGTCGTCGTATTGGTGGTGCTACTTTCCAGATTCCATCAGAAATTTATCCTTCACGTAAACAATCTATCGGTATCAAGGCTTTGATAAGTGCTGCTCGTAAGCGTCACGAAAAATCAATGGCTCAGAAATTAGCCGGTGAGATTATGTCAGCATTTAAAGAAGAAGGAACTGCTTTTAAGAAGAAAGAAGATACGCATCGTATGGCTGAGGCCAACAAAGCATTCTCTCACTTTAGATTTTAAATAATAGCTAGGAGAAAGAATAATGGCAAGTAAATTAGAGAATACTAGAAATATAGGAATTATGGCGCATATCGATGCGGGTAAAACTACCCTCACCGAGCGTGTCCTTTATTATACTGGTAAAAGTTATAAAATTGGTGAGGTGCATGATGGCGCTGCAACCATGGACTGGATGGTTCAGGAGCAAGAGCGTGGTATAACAATTACCTCTGCTGCAACTACTGTATTTTGGAAATATCAAGATACTGATCATAAGATTAATATTATTGATACTCCGGGTCACGTTGACTTTACTGTTGAGGTAGAGCGTTCACTTCGCGTATTAGATGGTGCTGTTGCATTATTCTGTGCTGTTGGTGGTGTCGAGCCTCAGTCTGAAACCGTTTGGCGTCAGGCTACAAAGTATAAAGTTCCTCGTTTGAGTTTCGTTAATAAAATGGACCGTTCGGGAGCTGACTTCTTTTCAGTTATTGAGCAAATTCGCGAGCGATTGAAAGCAAATCCTGTACCATTGCAAGTTCCAATCGGAGCTGAAGAGCATTTTCGTGGTGTTGTGGATTTGATTACTAATAAAGCTTATGTTTGGGATGAGGATGATCATGGCGTTAACGTGAATGAAATTCCTATTCCTGAAGATTTATTAGAAACGGTTGCTACATACCGTATGAAATTAGTAGAAGGTGTTGCTGAAGAAAGTGATGAGCTTTTGGAAAAATACATGGAGGATCCTGACTCAATTACAGAGGACGAAATGTTAGCCGCAATACGTAAAGCTACTATTGAAATGAAAATTACTCCAGTAATGTGTGGTTCGGCCTTTAAGAATAAAGGTGTTCAGATGTTATTGGATGCTGTGATTGAATTCCTTCCTAGCCCATTGGATATCGATGCGGTTACTGGAATTAATCCTGATACTCAAAAAGAAGAAACTCGCGATGTGGATCCTAAAGCTCCATTTGCAGCATTGGCATTTAAGATTGCTACTGACCCATTTGTAGGTCGTATTGCTTTCTTCCGAGTTTATTCAGGTACACTTGAAGCTGGTTCTTATGTTTATAATGCAAGTACTGGTAAAAAAGAGCGTATCTCTCGTGTAATGCAAATGCACGCTAACAAACAGAATCCTCTTGATAAAATTGAGGCTGGAGATATTGGTGCAGCTGTTGGTTTCAAAACCATACGTACTGGTGATACTCTTTGTCAACAAGATAGTGTAATTATTTTAGAGTCTATGGATTTCCCTGATCCTGTTATCAGTATTGCAGTGGAGCCAAGAACTCAAAAAGATATCGATAAAATGGGTATCGCTTTAGCTAAATTAGCTGAGGAAGATCCTACGTTTAAGGTTCGTTCTGATGAAGAAACTGGACAAACAATCATTAGTGGAATGGGTGAGCTTCACCTTGACATTCTAATTGATCGTTTGAAGCGTGAATTCAAAGTAGAATGTAATCAAGGACAACCACAGGTTGCTTATAAAGAATCAATTCTTGGAAGTACTAACCATCGCGAAGTTTATAAAAAGCAGTCGGGTGGACGTGGTAAATTTGCCGATATTCAGTTCGAAATCGGTCCTGCTGAGGATGGAGCTGAAGGTTTGCAATTTACTGATCAAATTAAGGGCGGTAATATCCCTAAAGAATTTGTTCCTTCAGTGAAGAAAGGTTTCGAAATGGCTATGCTTAACGGCCCACTTGCGGGTTATGAAATGGATAGTTTAAGTGTTCGTTTATTCGACGGGTCTTTCCACGCAGTTGATTCGGATCAATTATCATTTGAGCTTGCTGCAAAAATGGGATTCCGTCACGCATTAGCAAAAGTTAAGAAAGCATTACTTGAGCCTATCATGAAGGTAGAAGTTGTTACTCCTGACGAGTATATGGGTGATGTAATAGGTGACTTGAATAAACGTCGTGGCATGATCGAAGGTGTTGAAGCCAAAGATGGTACTCAAGTTATCAAAGCAATGGTTCCACTTTCAAATATGTTTGGTTATGTTACCGCTCTAAGAACGGTTTCCTCAGGACGTGCTACTTCAACAATGACATTTGATCATTATGATGAAGTGCCTAGTGCAATTGCAGAAGAAATTATCAATAAATAGAATATTTAGAGATGAGTCAGAAAATAAGAATAAAATTAAAATCTTACGATTACAATTTGGTTGATAAATCAGCTGAGAAAATCGTAAAAACTGTAAAATCTACAGGTGCTGTTGTTAATGGACCGATTCCTTTACCAACTGATAAGAAGATCTATACTGTTCTTCGTTCAACTTTCGTAAATAAGAAAGCTCGTGAGCAGTTTGAGCACAACACTTATAAGCGTTTGTTGGATATTTATAGCACAACTTCGAAAACTATTGATGCTCTTATGAAATTAGAGCTCCCAAGTGGTGTAGAAGTAGAGATCAAGGTTTAAGTATAAATAGTTTAAGATTATACAGAAATGTCTGGAATAATAGGAAAAAAAGTTGGAATGACTAGTATCTTCGATGCCTCTGGTAAAAATATGCCATGCACTGTAATCGAAGCTGGTCCTTGTGTTGTAACACAAGTAAGAACTGAAGAAGTTGATGGCTATTCAGCTATTCAATTGGCTTATGACGAAGCTAAGGAGAAAAATACTCCAAAAGCGATGATGGGTCACTTCAAAAAAGCAAGCACTACACCAAAACGCATATTGGTTGAATTTTCTCGTTTCGAGGAGAAAAAACAATTAGGCGAAGAGGTTAAGGTTAATGTTTTTGCTGAAGGTGAATTTGTTGACGTTGTAGGTGTGAGTAAAGGAAAAGGTTTTCAGGGTGTAGTAAAACGTTATAACTTTAAGGGTGTTAACGATGCAACTCACGGACAGCATAACCGCCTTAGAGCTCCTGGTTCTATTGGAGCAAGTTCATACCCATCACGTGTATTCAAAGGAATGCGCATGGCTGGTCGTATGGGTGGTAATCGTGTGAAAATGATTAACCTTGAAGTTCTTAAAGTTGTTGCAGATAAGAATTTGATTATTGTTAAGGGTTCGATTGCGGGTCCTAGTGGTTCATATGTAATTATTGAAAGATGGAATTAGCAGTATATAAACAAACAGGAGAAAAAACAGATCGTAAGATTAAATTAGACGATGCTGTATTCGGAATTGAGCCTAACGATCACGCTATTTATCTCGATGTAAAATTATATCGTGCAAATCAGCGTCAAGGAACTCATAGTTCTAAGGAACGCTCTCAGCTTTCAGGTAGCCGACGTAAAATTAAACGTCAAAAGGGTACAGGTACTGCTCGTATGGGAGATATTAAGTCACCTATTTTAAGAGGTGGTGCTCGTGCATTCGGTCCTCATCCTCGCAACTATACTTTTAAGTTGAATAAGAAGGTGAAACGTTTAGCTCGTAAATCAGCTTTAACTTATAAAGCACAAGATAAAGAAATGATGATTTTGGAAGATTTCAGTTATGATCAGCCAAAAACAAAAATGTATCTTGATTTCTTGAAAAAGTTTGAGTTGGATGGAAAGAAAACATTATTAGTTCTTAAAGATGTTGATATTAATATCAGTAAGTCGGCATCGAATATCCAAAGAGCTAAAGTTACTACAGCATACAAAGTAAATACTTATGAGCTTTTAGAAGCACACAGAGTTATTTTCGTTGAAAGCGCAGTAAAAGAATTAGAAGAAATGTTTGCATCATTGTAAACATCAAATTGTTGAATCGATAAAGAAGAACAGAAATGGTAATCATTCAGAAGCCGATAATTACAGAGAAGATGAACGAGATGGGCGAAAAGCTCAATCGTTACGGATTCATTGTAAACAATAAGGCAAATAAGGTTCAGATTAAGAAAGCGATCGAAGAATTGTACGACGTAGAAGTTGCCGCTGTTAACACTATGAATTATAGTGGTAAAACAAAGAGCAGAGCAACTAAGTCGGGACAAATAGCCGGACGTACTAAAGCTTTTAAGAAAGCTATTATTACGTTAGCAGAAGGTCAGAGTATTGATTTTTATAGTAATATTTAGGAGACATGGCTTTAAAGAAATTCAATCCAACAACACCAAGTCAACGTTTTAAGGTAGCTTCTACGTTTGACGAAATCACTACATCAACTCCTGAAAAGAGTTTGTTGGCTCCTAAGAAGAGATCAGGTGGTAGAGATAATCAAGGTAAAATGACGATGCGCTATATTGGTGGTGGTCATAAGAAGAAATATCGTATAATCGATTTCAAGCGCGAGCGTGATGGTATTCCTGCAACAGTTAAGACTGTGGAATATGATCCAAATCGTACCGCACGTATCGCATTATTAGCTTATGCTGATGGTGTGAAGACATACATCGTTGCTCCAAACGGTATAAAGGTTGGGCAAAAAGTAATGTCGGGTAAAGGTATAGCTCCTGAAGTAGGTAACGCAATGTTTTTAAGTGAAATTCCTTTCGGAACGATAATTCATAATATTGAATTGCGTCCTGGTCAGGGAGCAAAGATGGCACGTAGTGCAGGATCTTATGCACAGCTTATGACACGTGAAGGAAAGTATGCAATTGTTAAAATGCCTTCAGGCGAGACTCGTATGATTCTTCAAACTTGTAAAGCAACAATTGGTATGGTATCCAATCCAGATCATAGTTTAGAACGCTCAGGAAAAGCTGGTCGCTCTCGTTGGTTAGGACGTCGTCCTCGAACTAATCCAGTTAACATGAACCCAGTTGATCACCCAATGGGTGGTGGAGAAGGTCGTGCAACAGGTGGTCACCCACGTTCTCGTAACGGTATTCCTGCAAAAGGATTCCGTACACGTAGCAAGACTAAGGATTCGAGCAAGCACATTATTGAAAGAAGAAAGAAATAATAGTAAATAGATAAGATATGAGTCGTTCACTGAAAAAAGGTCCATATATTCACTACAAGCTCGAGCGCAAAGTAGATGCAACTCAAGCTTCAGGAAAGAAAGCAACCATTAAGACTTGGTCGCGTGCTTCAATGATATCTCCTGACTTTGTAGGGTTAACTATTGCAGTTCATAATGGAAATAAATTTATTCCTGTTTATGTAACTGAAAACATGGTAGGTCACAAATTGGGGGAATTTGCTCCAACACGTTCGTTCCGTGGCCATGCTGGTAGTAAAAATAAAGGCAAGAAATAAAATACGATAAGAAATGGGAGTTAGAAAACATAATAGAGCAGAAGCTATGAAGGAGGCGAAAAAGACAACTTACTTTGCTAAGTTGAATGACGTTCCTACTTCTCCTCGTAAGATGAGAATCGTTGCTGACATGGTTCGCGGTATAGATATCGAGAACGCTTTAGCGATGCTTAAGCATTCGCCAAAAGAAGCCAGTAATCGTTTGTATAAGTTACTTCTTAGTGCCATCGCGAATTGGGAAGCCAAAAACGAAGGTGCACGTATGGAAGAAGCACAATTATATATTAAGGATATTTTTGTTGACTCGGCTCGTCAGCTTAAACGAATTCGTACAGCACCTCAAGGTCGTGCTCACCGTATTCGTAAGCGTTCGAATCACGTTACATTATATCTCGGTAGTAGAGTAGAGGTTAACTCCGAAGTTACAAATAATTAAAGTTAAGACAATGGGTCAAAAAGTAAATCCAATAGGTTTTCGTTTAGGAGTCATCAAAGGATGGGATTCTAACTGGTTCGGAGGAAAAAAATTCGACGAGAAACTTATCGAAGACGATAAAATTCGTAAGTATTTATACATTCGTCTTGCAAAAGCTAGCGTTTCAAAAATATTTATTGAACGTACTTTAAAGCTAGTTACCGTAACCATCAATACTGCTCGTCCAGGTATTATTATCGGAAAGCAGGGTTCGGAAGTTGACAAGCTTAAAGAAGAGTTAAAGAAATTAACTGGAAAAGAAATCCAGATTAATATATCAGAAATCAAGAGACCAGAGATTGATGCTTATTTAGTAGCTCAATCAGTTGCAAAGCAAATTGAGGGCCGCGTTTCGTATCGACGTGCCGTTAAAACTTCAATAGCTTCTACCATGAGAGTGGGTGCACAAGGAATCAAGATTTTGATTTCTGGCCGTGTAGGTGGTGCCGAAATGGCACGTAGTGAAATGTATAAAGAAGGTCGTATCCCTTTGCATACAATTCGTGCTGATATCGACTATGCTTTAGTTGAAGCGCATACTACATATGGTCGTTTGGGAGTGAAGGTTTGGATTTTCAAAGGTGAAGTTTATGGAAAGCGCGATTTTTCAATCGGTGCCCAATTAGACACCAAGAGATCAAAAAGACCACAGCGTCCACAAAGAAGAAATCGTTAGGTTAAGAATTTAAAAAGTTTGGAATAATGTTACAGCCAAAGAAAACAAAATTCAGAAAACAGCAGAAAGGGAGAATGAAAGGAAATGTGACCCGAGGAGCTCAATTAGCTTTTGGATCATTTGGAATTAAAGCTCTTGAAGAAACCTGGTTAACTGGAAGACAAATTGAAGCCGCACGTCAGGCCGTTACCCGTTATATGAAACGTGAAGGTCAAATTTGGATTCGAGTATTTCCCGATAAGCCACTTACTAAAAAGCCTGCAGAGGTTCGTATGGGTAAAGGTAAGGGAGCGCCAGAAATGTTTGTTGCACGTTGTAAACCTGGAAAAATAATTTTTGAAGCCGAAGGAGTACCTTACGACATAGCAAAAGAAGCTTTACGATTAGCAGCTCAAAAGTTGCCAATTAAAGTGAAGTTTATTGTTCGTAACGACTATCACGAAGCATAGAGAATAAACCAGTTTACAAGCTAGAATTGTTAAATAATTAGAACGATGAAACAGGAAGAAATTAGAGAATTATCAACTGAAGACTTGAAAGAGCGTCTTGAGGAGGAAACATCGCGTTATTCAAAAGCGCAATTGCATCATGCAGTTTCTCCAATCGAAAATGTTCAGACAATCAAGCAAAATCGTAAAACGATTGCACGCTTGAGTACTGAAATACGTAAGCGCGAGTTAGAAGCTGCTAATAAATAATTAAAAAATCTGTAGTATTATGGAAAGCAGAAATTTAAGAAAAGAACGTATAGGCGTTGTTGTAAGTAATAAAATGGATAAATCCATTAGTGTGATTGTTGAGCGTAAAGTAAAACATCCTATGTATGGAAAATTCGTAAAGAAGTCCACAAAATATCTTGCACACGATGAGAAAAACGAAGTAGGAATTGGTGATACCGTGAAAATCATGGAAACCCGTCCACTTAGTAAGAACAAATGTTGGAGACTAGTCGAAATCATTGAAAGAGCTAAATAATTATGTTACAACAAGAATCAAGAGCATTAGTTGCAGATAATAGTGGAGCCAAAGAAGTTATGGTAATCCGCGTATTAGGAGGTACTAAGAAACGCTATGCCAGAATTGGCGATAAAGTAGTTGTTACGGTTAAAAGTGCTATTCCTAGTGGTAACGTTAAAAAAGGTACAGTTGTTAAAGCCGTAGTTGTTAGAGCTAAAAAAGAAATTCGTCGTGCTGATGGTTCTTATATTCGCTTCGACGATAATGCAGTAGTTTTATTAAACACTGCTGGTGAAATGTCTGGTACTCGTATTTTTGGACCTGTTGCCCGCGAATTGCGTGAGAAGAAATTTATGAAAATAGTTTCTTTAGCACCTGAGGTATTATAGTCGTAATCCATAGAAGAAAATATTATGAGAACGAAATTAAAAATTAAAAAAGGAGATACTGTAAAGGTTATCGCTGGAACTGACAAAGGCAAGGAGGGTAAGGTAGTTGAAATAATTACTAAAACTAGCCGTGCTTTAGTAGAAGGTGTTAACATGGTATCAAAGCATACTAAGCCAAATGCTACACATCCTCAAGGAGGTGTTGTGAAGCAGGAAGCTGCTATCCATATTTCTAACCTTATGTTTGTTGATGCTAAAGGCAATGCAACACGCGTAGGTCGTAAGGAAGTAAAAGGTAAAGTAGAACGCTATTCCAAAAAGTCAGGGGAGGTAATTAAGTAATGGACTATTCACCAAGATTAAGAGACAAGTATCGGAACGAAATCGTTCCTGCTTTGATGAAGCAGTTTAATTATAAATCTGTGATGCAGGTACCTAGATTGGTTAAAATTGCAATTAACCAAGGAGTAGGGCAAGCGATTACTGATAAAAAATTATTAGATGCTGCTATCGTTGAAATGACGAATATTGCTGGTCAAAAGGCAGTAAAAACGTATTCAAAAAAGGATATCTCAAACTTTAAGTTGCGTAAAGGTATGGGCATTGGTGCACGAGTTACACTTCGTCGCTCTCAAATGTTCGAATTCCTTGATCGCTTGGTAGCTGTTTCAATTCCTCGTATTCGCGATTTCCGTGGTATTAACGATAAAGGTTTTGATGGACGTGGAAATTATACTTTCGGTATTACCGAGCAATTAATTTTCCCTGAAATTAACATCGATCAAGTTAATAAAATTCAAGGAATGAATATGACTTTCGTTACAACAGCGAAAACAGACGAAGAAGCATTTGCTTTGTTAAAAGAATTTGGTTTACCATTCAAAAATCAGAAATAATGGCAAAAGAATCAATGAAGGCGCGTGAGCGCAAGAGACAAAAAATGGTTGAAAAATATGCAGCTAAAAGAGCGGCATTAAAAGCAGCTGGTGATTATGAAGGGCTTCAGAAGCTTCCTAAAAACGCTTCACCAGTTCGTCTTCACAATCGTTGTCAATTGTCAGGTCGTCCAAAAGGATATATGCGACAGTTTGGAATATCACGTATTAATTTCCGTGAAATGGCTTTAGCTGGTCTTATCCCAGGCGTTAAAAAAGCAAGTTGGTAGAAAATATTTAATAAACTATTAAATTTATAAAGATGGTCACTGATCAAATAGCAGATTACTTGACGAGAGTTAGAAACGCCATCAATGCGAAACATCGTGTTGTGGAGGTTCCTTCTTCTAATCTTAGAAAAGAAATAACAAAGATCCTTTATGATAAAGGGTATATCTTGAGTTATAAATTCGAAGATGCTGATGTCAAGAAAACTATTAAAATAGCATTAAAGTATCACCCTGAAAGTAAAGTTTCGGCTATCCGTAGTCTTGAACGTGTTAGTAAACCAGGTTTGCGTAAGTATACAAACGCATCTGACTTACCTCGTGTTTTGAATGGATTAGGAATAGCTATTATCTCTACTTCAAGAGGCGTTATCTCTGATAAAGAGGCACGTTCATTAAATGTAGGTGGTGAAGTATTATGTTATATTAGCTAATATACAAATAGAGATATTATGTCAAGAATAGGAAAACAACCCGTTACAATTCCTGCAGGAGTCGAAGTCAGTGTTGACAAAGGCAATGTGGTTACTGTAAAAGGGAAATTAGGAACGTTAACGCAACATGTTGACGCTAATATTAAGTTTGAGCAAGAAGAGGGTTTAATAACTCTTGTTCGTGGCGATGAGGAAAAAGATACTCGTTCAAAACATGGTTTATATCGTGCTTTGATTACCAATATGGTAAAAGGGGTTTCTGAAGGATATAAAATTGTTCAAGAATTAGTTGGTGTGGGTTTCCGTGCTTCTAATCAAGGACAAATTTTAGATCTTACTTTAGGGTTTTCTCATCACATTTTCTTTAAGCTTCCAGACGAAGTTAAAGTTGAAACTATTACTGAGAAAGGTAAAAACCCGCTAGTGGTTCTTACATCTCATGATAAACAACTTGTAGGTCAGGTTGCTGCAAAGATTCGCTCATTACGTAAACCAGAGCCTTATAAAGGTAAAGGAGTTCGTTATCAAGGTGAAGAAATTCGTAGAAAAGCAGGTAAAACAGCTGCTAGTTAGATAATTTTAAGTAAAAGCACGATGAAGAAGAATAACAGTTATCAAAGATCAAGGATTAGACGCCGTGTTCGTGGAAAAATTTCCGGAACAGCCGCTCGTCCTCGATTGAGTGTTTTTAGAAGTAATAAGCAGATTTATACTCAGATTATTGATGATGAAGCAGGAAAGACTCTTGCATCAGCATCATCACAAGATGAGAGCATCTCTTCTAAAACAGTCACAAAAATTGAGCAAGCCAAATTAGTTGGTATGCTATTAGCCGAAAAGGCTAAAGAAGCTAATGTTGAAGCAGTGATTTTCGACCGTAGCGGATATGTTTATCATGGTAGAATCAAGTCTATGGCCGACGGAGCTCGTGAAGGTGGACTTAAATTTTAGGACTTATGGCAGATAATAAAAGAAATAATATAAAAACTAGTGAGGTAGATTATAAAGATCGTCTTGTTAGTATCCAAAGAGTTACCAAAGTAACTAAAGGAGGTAGAACATTTAGTTTTTCTGCCATCGTTGTAGTTGGTAATGAGGCTGGTATTGTAGGGTATGGTTTAGGAAAAGCAAAAGAGGTTACTTCTGCTATTGCTAAAGGAGTTGATGATGCTAAGAAGCATTTAATCAAAGTGCCTATTTATAAAGGTACTCTTCCTCATGAGCAAACAGGTAAATATAGTGGAGCTGAGGTTTTTATTAAGCCTGCATCTCATGGTACTGGAGTAATTGCTGGTGGTGCTATGCGTGCAGTATTGGAGAGTGTTGGTGTAACCGACGTATTGGCTAAGTCAAAAGGTTCTTCAAACCCTCACTCAGTGGTAAAGGCGACATTTGATGCCTTGAGTAAATTGAGAGACCCTCGCTATATTGCTGAGTTACGCGGTGTTAGTTTAGATAAAGTTTTTAATGGTTAAATTTGATTGAGTAGATGTAATTAATTGTACATTTGCCGATTAAAATACAGAAGACAATGAAGACACTTAAGATAAAGCAGATTAAAAGTGGTATTGATAGACCACTTCGTCAAAAGCGTACTCTTATTGCATTGGGTATTAAGAAAATGCATAAAGAACGTATAGTGGAAGCTAGCCCGCAAATGTTGGGCATGATTGAGAAAGTAAAACACTTACTTTCTATAGAAGAAGTTTAGTATATAATATTTTAAACGATATAGCAATGGATTTAAGTAATCTTAAACCTGCAAAAGGATCAATAAAGACTCGAAAGAGAATTGGTAGGGGACAAGGTTCTACAAGAGGTGGAACTTCAACTCGTGGACATAACGGACAAAAATCACGTTCAGGATACAGTCGTAAGGCTGGTTTCGAAGGTGGTCAAATGCCATTATACCGACGTGTTCCTAAATTCGGTTTTAAAAACATTAACCGTAAAGAATACCAAGGGATTAACATTGACATAATTCAAGCTTTGGCTGACAAAGGAATTAGTTCAATTGATCAACAAGTACTTATTGAGTATAATCTTGCTGGTAAAAACGATTTAATTAAAATATTAGGTCGTGGCGAATTAAAAGCCAAAGTAGAAATTAAAGCACATGCATTTACTGCAACAGCCCTGAAAGCTATAGAAGCTGCTGGTGGCGTTGCTACTAAATTATAAGCATAGATGAAGAAGTTTATAGAGACATTAAAGAATATCTGGAATATTGAGGAGTTACGTAATCGTATCATCCTCACTTTATCGTTGATTTTAATCTATCGACTAGGAGCTTATGTTGTTCTTCCTGGTGTTGATCCTCGCGGATTGGCAGCTTTGCAAGCTCAAGGTAGTTCTGGTTTGGTTGGATTAATTAATATGTTCTCGGGTGGAGCATTTTCCAATGCATCAATTTTTGCATTAGGTATTATGCCATATATTACTGCCTCTATCGTTGTACAACTTTTAGGTATGGCTGTGCCATATTTTCAGAAGCTACAAAAAGAAGGTGAAAGTGGTCGTAAGAAAATCAGTCAAATTACTCGTTTATTAACGGTAATTATTGTTGCTTTTCAAGCACCTGGTTATATTGCCAATATGATTCATACGCTGGGTAAGTATTATACTGCTAATTCTGGTGAGGTACTATCTACAGTACCTTTGTATGATCATTCTCCCACTTTCTTTTATGCATTATCAGTTGCAATTTTAATTGCCGGTACCATGTTTATTATGTGGTTAGGTGAGCGAATTACAGATAAAGGAATTGGAAACGGTATTTCTATAATCATTATGATTGGTATTATTGCTCGACTTCCGATGGCATTATTTGCTGAATTTGTATCAAAAGCTACTGAACAAACTGGAGGTATGGTTATGTTTTTGGCCGAAATGGTATTCCTAATACTAGTTATCCTTGTTACTATAATGTTAGTACAAGGTACACGTAGAGTACCTATTCAATTTGCCAAACGTGTTGTTGGAAATAAACAATATGGTGGTGTACGTCAGTATGTTCCTCTTAAAGTGAATGCTGCTGGAGTAATGCCAATCATCTTTGCTCAAGCCATTATGATGCTACCTATAACTTTAATTGGTTATGCTGCATCTGATAGCGAAGGTTTATCATGGTTTGCTGCTGCCTTTTCCGACTTTAACGGATTTTGGTATAATGCTACCTTTGGTTTGATGATTGTTGCCTTTACCTATTTTTATACAGCGATTACAATTAATCCTAATCAGATTGCTGAGGATTTGAAGAAGAATGGTGGTTTTATTCCTGGTATTAAGCCTGGAAAACGAACAGCCGAATTTCTTGATACCATTTTATCTCGTGTTACCCTACCAGGTTCTATATTTTTAGCCTTTGTTGCTATTATGCCTGCATTTGTATCACAAGCTGGTATCAACCAACAATTCGCTCAGTTCTTTGGCGGAACGTCACTACTTATTTTAGTGGGTGTGGTTCTTGATACGCTACAGCAGATTGAAAGTCACTTATTGATGCGTCATTATGATGGTTTAACAAAATCAGGTCGTATCAAAGGTCGTCAGTCTAATATGTATCAGTCAGCTGGATTAGGCAGCGGTATGTAGTAAAAACAATATTATGATTGTTAAAACTGCAGAAGAAATTGAATTATTAAGACAAAGTTCTTTACTTGTTGGAAAAACTTTAGCCGAAGTCGCAAAGATTATGCGTACGGGGCTCAAAACCATTGAAATGGATAAAATCGCTGAAGAGTTTATCCTTGATAATGGTGCCAAACCTGGCTTTAAGGGATATGGTGGCTTTCCAGCCACATTATGTATTTCTGTTGCCGATGAGGTTGTTCATGGCATTCCCGGAAATCGTGAGTTGAAGGATGGCGATTTAGTGTCAGTCGATTGTGGTACCTTTATGAATGGGTATTACGGTGATTATGCTTATTCATTTGCTGTTGGTGAAACTGATGATGCAACTCTTAAGCTTCAAAAGATTACTAAAGAATCTGTTTACCTTGGATGTGAACAAGCTATTTTTGGTAAACGTATTGGAGATATAGGGTCAGCTATTCAATCACATGTTGAATCTTTTGGATATTCTGTAGTTCGCGATTTAGTGGGACATGGAATTGGAAAGAATTTGCATGAGCGACCAGAGGTATTTAATTATGGTAGAAAGGGTACAGGAAAGAAACTAGCTGAAAATCTAGTTTTATGTATTGAGCCAATGATTAATATGGGAACTAAAGATGTAATGCAGGATAATGATGGTTGGACTATCAGAACTCGTGATAGCAAAGCATCTGCTCATTTTGAACACACTGTTGTGGTAAAAAGAGGCAAAGTTGAGTTTTTATCAACATATGAATTTATTGAAGAAGTATTAAAACAAAATATAAATATACGTTAATATGGCTAAGCAAAAGTCAATTGAACAAGACGGAACAGTATTAGAATCATTAGGTAATGCTATGTTTCGTGTTGAATTGGAAAATGGACATCAGTTAGTTGCTCATATTTCAGGAAAGATGAGAATGCATTATATTCGAATTCTTCCTGGCGACAAGGTGAAGCTAGAAATTTCTCCTTATGATTTAACCAAAGGACGTATTACATTTAGATACAAATAGAATATTATTTTAACATAATATATTATGAAAACAAGAGCATCTGTAAAAAAGAGATCAGAAGATGATATCATCGTACGCCGTAAAGGTCGTGTGTTTGTTATCAACAAGAAAAACCCACGTTCTAAACAACGTCAAGGGTAATTATTTTTATTTTTTATTATAACAATTAAATTTTAAAGTCGATGGCTAGAATCGCGGGAGTAGATATCCCAAACAATAAGAGAGGCGAAATTGCCCTGACTTACATTTACGGAGTCGGACGCAGCACTGCCAAAGAAATTTTGGAGTCAAATGGAATTGACATTAACAAAAAGGTTAGTGACTGGAGTGACGAAGAACAAAAGATAATACGTGAGCACATAGGAGAACACATTCGTGTAGAAGGTGAACTTCGTTCGGAAATCCAAATGAATATCAAGCGATTGATGGATATTGGATCATACCGTGGAATACGCCATCGTATTGGATTACCTCTACGTGGTCAACGCACTAAGAATAATGCTCGTACTCGAAAAGGTAAAAAGAAGACTGTTGCCGGCAAAAAGAAGGTAGTCAAGTAAATTTAAGTAAGAGCTAAGTTTAACAACTTAAAAGAATTAGTAGCAAATGGCAAAGAATGTAAAAAAAGGAAGATCCGCAAAAAAGCGGGTTGTTAAAGTTGAACCAGTAGGCAAAGCCTACGTGAGTGCAACTTTTAACAACATCATCATCTCCCTTACCAATAATGCTGGTCAAGTGATCGCGTGGTCATCAGCAGGTAAAATGGGATTTAGAGGTTCTAAAAAGAATACTCCATATGCAGCGCAATTAGCAGCATCGGATTGTTCAAAGGTTGCTTATGACCTAGGACTAAGAAAAGTTAAAGTATTTGTTAAGGGACCAGGATCAGGACGTGAATCTGCAATACGCGCATTAAGTGCATCAGGTATCACTGTTTCAGAGATTATGGATATTACACCATTACCACATAATGGTTGTCGTCCTCCGAAACGAAGAAGAGTATAATTACAGTAATTAAAAGGAAAATTTTTGAGATATGGCTAGATATATTGGTCCAAAAACAAGAATAGCAAGAAAATTCAATGATCCGATCTTCGGGCCTGATAAGAGTTTTGAAAGACGCAAGTACGCTCCTGGACAACATGGAAACTCACGTCGTCGCAAAAAGCAATCAGAGTATGGAATTCAGTTGCAAGAAAAACAAAAAGCTAAATATACATATGGTATTCTAGAACGTCAGTTCCGTAACCTTTTTGAAAAGGCTACTTCACGTTCAGGTATTACAGGTGAAGTATTACTTCAATTATGTGAGGCTCGTCTAGACAATACAGTTTACCGTATGGGTATTGCTGGTGGTCGTCCTGCTGCACGTCAGTTGGTTTCTCACCGTCATATTACCGTTAATGGTGAAATTGTAAATATCCCATCTTATTCATTACGTCCAGGTGATGTGGTGAGTATTAGGGAAAAGTCGAAATCTTTAGAAGTAATTCTAGAAGCTCTTTCGTCAAATGCAAATTCGTACTCATGGATTGAGTGGAATGCTGATATTGTAGAAGGTAAATTTACTGGATACCCTGAGCGTTCTGAAATCCCTGAGAATATCAACGAGCAGTTGATTGTAGAATTGTATTCTAAGTAATATTTTGTTGAATTTCAAAAACAATAAATAGATGTCTATTTTAGCATTTCAAAAACCGGATAAAGTTGTCATGATCGAGTCGGATGTGTTCAAAGGAATCTTTGAATTTCGTCCATTAGAGCCTGGTTATGGAGTAACAATTGGTAACTCTCTTCGTCGAATTCTTTTGAATTCCTTAGAAGGTTATGCGATTACAAGTATCCGTATTGATGGTGTTGAGCAAGAGTTTTCTTCAGTTCCCGGCGTAGTCGAGGATGTTACAGATATTATTCTGAACATGAAGAGAATACGCTTCAAACGCCAAATCGAATCATATGATGGTGAAAAAGTATTAGTAACTATCAGCAATCAGGAAACTTTCACCGCAGGTGACATTAATAAGTTCTTATCAGGATTTCAGGTGTTAAACCCTGACTTGGTTATCTGTCATCTTGATCCTAACATGAAGTTAAACATAGAAATGAGCATTGAAAAAGGCCGTGGATATGTACCTTCTGAGGAGAATAAAGTGATTAGTGCTCCTTTGGGTACCATTTTTATTGACGCTATTTATACGCCAATAATTAATGTTAAGTATTCTATTGAGGATTATCGTGTAGAGCAGAAGACTGACTTTGAAAAGTTGATTTTTGAAATCGATACTGACGGTTCTATTGAGCCTAAAGAAGCTTTGAAAGAAGCTGCTGGTATTTTGATTCAACATTTTATGTTGTTCTCTGACGAGAAAATCACTTTCGATGCTGAAGAGAAGAATATTACTGAAGAATTTGATGAAAACACCCTTCACGTTCGTCAATTATTAAAGACTAAATTAATCGATCTTGACTTATCTGTTAGAGCATTAAATTGCTTGAAAGCAGCTGAGGTTGATACACTAGGAGAGTTGGTTTCTTTCAACAAAAATGACTTGTTGAAATTCCGTAACTTCGGTAAAAAGTCTTTAACTGAACTAGAAGAGTTGGTAAAAGTAAAGAACTTAACGTTTGGTATGAATGTTACCAAATATAAACTGGATAAGGAATAATAGCGATGAGACATAGAAAGAAATTTAATCATTTAGGAAGAACAGCCTCGCACAGAAGTGCAATGCTTGCAAATATGGCTGCTTCATTAATCGTTCATAAACGTATCAAAACGACTGTTGCTAAGGCAAAAGCTTTGAGATTGTATGTTGAACCATTGATCACTCGCTCTAAGGAAGATACTACGCATTCACGTCGTATGGTTTTTCGTCAGCTTCAAAATAAAGAGGCTGTAGTTGAACTATTTCGTGATATTTCGGCTAAGATAGGAGACCGCCCAGGTGGGTATACTCGTATTCTTAAAACAGGAAATCGTTTAGGTGATAATGCAGAAATGTGTATCATTGAATTAGTGGATTATAATGAGAACCTATTAAAGGAGAAATCAGATAAGAAAACTAAAGCTAAACGTAGCCGCCGTGGTGCTGCTAAAAAAGCTACTCCTAAGACTGAAACTGCTACTACTGAAATAGAAGATGCTGTAGTTGTTGAGGAAACTAAGGACGAAGTTAAAGAAGCTCCAAAAGCTGAAGTGAAAGCTGAGAAAAAAGAAGAGCCTAAGAAGGAAGATAAATAATTATATTTATCACAAAATTATAAAGGACATTGATTTATTTCATTGTCCTTTTTTTTTGTATTTTCGAATTCTTATATAAATAGAAAGTAAAAAGTATAAAAACTTAAAAATTAATATATTATGAGCGCAATAATTAATATTCATGCCCGGCAAATTTTTGATTCAAGAGGTAATCCAACAGTAGAAGTTGATGTAATGACTGAAAATGGAGCTGTAGGTAGAGCAGCTGTACCTTCTGGCGCTTCAACTGGTGTACACGAGGCAGTTGAACTACGTGATAATGATCCAAAAGCCTATATGGGTAAGGGAGTGCTAAAAGCTGTGAATAACGTTAATACTGTTTTGAATGAGCAGCTCAAAGGAATGTATGTAAGTGAACAAGCTGAAATTGATAATAGAATGATTGAGATTGATGGTAGTGGTAATAAGGGAAACCTTGGTGCTAATGCTATTTTAGGTGTTTCCATGGCTTGTGCTCGTGCTGCTGCTCAAACTACTGGTCAGCCATTGTATCGTTATATTGGTGGGGTAAATGCGAACACATTACCTATTCCTATGATGAATATTTTGAATGGTGGTTCGCATGCTGATAACAGTATCGATTTTCAAGAGTTTATGATTATGCCAGTAGGTGCCGAACGTTTTACTGATGCAGTTAAAATGGGTTCTGAAGTATTTCATAACCTTAAAAAAGTACTTTCTAAAGCAGGGTATTCTACTAATGTTGGTGATGAAGGTGGCTTTGCTCCTAATCTTAAATCTAACGAAGAAGCTTTACAAGTAATTACTCAGGCTATAGAGAATGCTGGTTACCGACCAGGTGAAGATATTTTTATAGCTTTGGATCCAGCGTCGTCTGAATACTATTTAGAAGACGAAAATAAATACCATCTTAAATGGTCTACTGGTGATAAATTAAGCCCAGCCGAGATGGTAGATTTTTGGGATGATTGGACTAAGAAGTATCCAATAATATCAATTGAAGACGGCATGGCTGAGGATGATTGGGATGGTTGGAAATTGATGTATGATAAAATGGGCGACCGCATTCAGTTGGTGGGTGACGATTTGTTTGTTACCAATAGTTCTCGTTTGCAAAAAGGAATTGACTTAGGTGTGGCAAATTCTATTTTGATTAAGCTGAATCAGATAGGTACACTTACCGAAACAATAAACGCTATGAATTTAGCAACCCGTCATCAATATACTAATGTAGTAAGTCATCGTTCAGGAGAAACTGAAGATGTGTTTATTGCTCATTTGGCTGTAGCGATGAATACAGGCTTAATCAAAACAGGTTCCGCAAGTCGTTCAGATCGTATTGCAAAATACAATGAATTACTTAGAATAGAGGCCACCCTTGGTGATGAGGCTTTATATATTGGTAAGAATTTTAAATATGCAAATAAATAATAAAAGTAAATATGAAAAGAATAATTAGATTAAGTTTTATTGCACTTTTTGCAATTGTGCTAAATAGCTGTGGAACTTCTACGGCTCCAAAGTCTGGGGAAGCAGTTCTTAAAACAACCATTAATGGTGGTGCTGGAATGACAGCAATAGTAAAAAGTTCGGATCCCTTTTCTACAGAGGTAGATACTATTAAAGTAGAAGGTGATGGTAGTTTTGTGTTTTCGGCTAATATTGATGGCTCAGCATATTATACCATTGCTTTAGTGGAAGCCCGTGCCCAATATCCTGTAATATTATTTCCTGGTGATACATTATTTTTAACTGCTGATATGTCAAATCTTTTTGATAGTCAAAAGTTTTCAGGTAATGGAGCTTTGTATAATGGCTATTTAGTGGATTATACTAAAGCAAGTAATATATTTCAGAAGGAAATTCGTACGATATTTGCCAAGCCAGAGGGTATAGCAATGTCTGCCGTGGACTCCGTTCGTAAAATGGGTGAACAGCGTTTGTCTGACTTAACTAAAACGATGGGTGATGTTGATCCTCAGTTTGAGAAAATAGAGACTGCTCGAATACTATATGAGTCTGCCTTATTACGAAGTATTTATCCAATGTATTACGAGTATTTTTCTAAATCTACATTTGAGCCTTCTGCTGAGTATAAGTCTTACTTGGGAGAGCTAAATCTTAATGATGAAAGCCTAATTTCATTAGGTATTTATAAAGCATTTTTGTCCACTTATGTGAATGTGAAAATGGAAGATTTTTATAAAGACACTACGCTACAAGCAACTAATCCTTCCGCTATTACATATCGTTTGAACTTGATAAAATCTACTTTTACTAGCCCGAAAATTATGGAGTTATTGTCTTTCGATGCGGTTAGTGAACAGGTTTCGCAGAATGGTATTGCAGAATATGACCTTTACATTGACTTGTTTAATGAGCTTTGCCCAAATGCTAACTTCCAATCAGAAATAGAAGATATAGTTGGTGAATGGAAACATTTGAAAAAAGGTGCTGATGCTTATGAGTTTTCATTTGTTGATATGGCTGGAAATACTGTTTCTATGTCTGATTTCAAAGGTAAGTATGTGTATGTTGATGTGTGGGCAACTTGGTGTAACCCTTGTCTTGCAGAAATTCCTCACCTAAAGCGAATCGAAAAAGAGTTTCATGGTAAAAACGTTGTTTTTATTAGTATTTCTGTGGATCAAAAACAAGAGCCATGGCAAAAAATGGTGGCAGAAGATGAGCTTAAAGGTGTTCAAATATGGGCAGGTCAGGCAAAAGAGTTTAGTGAGTTTTATAAGATAAGTGGTATTCCACGATTTATGCTCTTCGACCAAGAAGGAAAAATATATGATATTAATGCAAAACGCCCTAGTGGTGGTATTGAAGATGAAATCAAGGCATTACCTGGATTATAGTCTTTTATTAAAGTTATATTGGAAGCTCGAAACTTAGGTTTCGAGCTTTTTTTGTATCTTTCCATTTCAAAACAATTAAATAATGACAGAGGATTTTCTTTATTATATATGGCAGTATCGATTGATGAAACATGATATTGAAACTACTACTGATGAGTCAATTATTATTATAGATACGGGTCAACAAAACGATGGGTCTGGTCCTGATTTCTTTAATGCACGCCTAAAAATTGGGAATACCGAGTGGGCCGGAAATGTGGAAATGCACTCAAAAGCATCAGATTGGATGCGGCATAAACATGATGTGGATCCTAATTATGATTCTGTGATTTTGCATGTGGTTTACGATTGCGACATGATGATAAACAATGCAACAGATGAGGAAATTCCATGCCTTGAATTGAAAGGGAAGATTGATGAAAAGCTATATTTTCGGTACAAAAACCTCATAGCAAGTCGCGAATGGATTGCCTGTGCTCAGCAGTTGAATGAGATACCTGATTTGATTTTGTTTTCTTGGCTCGATCGATTATTAGCTGAACGCTTGGAACGTAAAACAGATTATATTGAAGCATTCTTGCAATCATCGAATGGAAACTGGGAAATGGCGTTTTATTATGCCTTAGCACGTAATTTTGGTTTTAATGTAAACTCCGAGCCGTTTGAACAATTGGCACGTAGCATTCCTCTAGATGTTTTGGCTAAGAATCGCGATAGCTTGTTTAAAATTGAGGCTCTGCTCTTTGGTCAATCTGGAATGCTCAATGAAAGATTAAAAGACGAATATTCTCAAAAGTTAATTGCTGAATATGAGTTTTTACGCAAGAAATATCAATTGGAACCCATAGCAGGTTATCAATGGAAATTTATGCGCCTACGACCAGGGAATTTTCCTAGTATTCGTATTGCACAGTTTGCACAGCTCATATTTAAATCAACACATTTACTATCCAAAATTGTAAAGACGGAAAAGCTTTCACAATTAAAAGACTTCTTTCAATTGGAGGCCTCAGATTATTGGAATGAGCATTATTCCTTTGGCAAGAAATCGAAGAATAGGAAGAAGCGAATGGGGGAGAGCTCCTTCGATTTGATTCTGATAAATACACTGGTTCCCTTTTTGTTTGTTTATGCCAATCATCAAAAGGATGATGAACTTCGTGAGCGAGCATTGTTTTTTTTAAGTCAAACAAAGGCTGAGCAAAATAGTATTGTAAAACGATATAGGGAAACTGGAATCACGGCTACGAATGCTGCTCAGAGTCAAGCCCTACTAACATTAAAAAATGATTATTGTAAATATTTGAAATGTTTGGATTGTGCTATTGGTAATCGGTTAATTCGGAAGTGAGATTTTTTTGTAATTTCGTAAATGTTAATTTGTCTGTTTTTCACAATGAAATATTGTTAAATCTACTCTTTTATTGAAATATAATCTCTGTAAATAATATAAAGAATACCAAGAATTATAAAACTCTAAAAAATACCACAATGAAACGACTTAGCTTTTTATTACTTTTCTTTATTGTTTTCAGCTATTCATGTAAAAAGAATAATGAGGTTCATTTCTACGGTAAAATTGCCTTAGATTGCCAAAATCAAATCCCCATTAAAAATTGCACTGTTGAAATAGATCGTATTTATGATACAGGAAGGAGTAGAGTTGAAAATATTGGAAGTGTTGTAACTGATAATAATGGTAAGTATTCTTTGGTTACGAGTGTGAGTCAAAGAGGTTCATTACAATTTTATAGATGTAGGATCGTATCTTCTCAATATACGGGAGGGGCTTCTGAATCATATGAAAATGGTGATGAGATAGAGATGAATATTACTCTTCCAAAAGCATGTACTTACAAATTTCATATCAAGAATACAGCCCCCTCTAATAGTGGAGATGTTTTTGAAGATTTGCAGGTTTCAGATGAATATGGAAAAAATATGAAAATAATCGCATCCAACCTTGGTGGTGCAAACGTAGATACTAACGTATATCAATTTTATGATGATCCAGGATGGAAAGTATTTAAGTATGCTTATTCGATTAATGGTTATCCAATGATGGTAGACCTTGACACACTTCCTGCAACAAACTGCTCGGATACTGTGACAGTGGATGTGTTTTATTAAACGCAGCTTAATAAAATGCCTCAATACCAGGGTACATCAACTTTCGCTTGGCTATAGCTTCGGGATAAGTAAAATAATGAAACTCACCCTCTGAGCAAAGTTCACCATCAGGATTAAAAAGTTCTGTTTTGATAATGGCAATGTTCTTTTCCATGCGAAGTAATTTGGCTTGAAAAAGTAAGTTTCCTCGATTTACATATGCGGGCTTATGATACTGCATTGAAAAGCTTTTTGTTACTCCAGCAGTTTTAACTTTCACATTTACGCACCAAGCCGCAATTTCATCCATAATAGTTGCTTGAATTCCTCCATGTAGTACATTAATAAAACCCTGAAACTCTTCACGTGGTTTCCAATCAATTTTAACATAATCACCATCATCGAAAAATTCGAGATTTAGTCCAATTGGGTTAGCTGGACTACAACCAAAGCATTTATAATCGGGATGCCCTTCGAAGGGCTTTTTAAGCTTTTTCATCTTGTTGTTTTACTAGTTCAGTTATTTTTTTTATCAAATATAAAGCTGAGTATTATTATTCTAGATGCTAATGAGCTGTTTCATTTTTTGAATTTGCTCAGGAGTGCCTAATACAAACAGTTTGGTATTGGGAATCATTATGGTGTCTGGTGTTGGATTGATAATAAATTCTCCTTCAGGAGTTTTAAAACCAATAATGTTTGCTCCTGTTTTTTGACGAATACCCAAATCAAAAATACTTTGATTTCTTAAATCTTCAGGTAAATTGCTACAGATTATTTCAACCAAATTAGTGTCGGCATCACCCCGAATAGATATTTCATCTAAAAAACTAACCACATCTTCGGAGTTTACCAATGCAGCCATATGTATTCCTCCAACATATTCGGGCATTACCACTTGGTTAGCACCAGCAATTAAGAGCTTCTTTTGGGTAGAGGCATTTGTTGCCCGTGTAATAATTTGAATATTTGGATTTAGGGCACGTGCCGAAATAGTAATAAACATATTGTCGGCATCCAAAGGAAGTGTGAGGATAATTGAACGTGCACGGTCAATTCCTGCTAAAATCAAAACTTCGTCTTCTGTGGCATCCCCTTCAAGAAAATGAAGGGTGTTGTCTACACGATTGATAATTAAATCATGTTTTTGTTCAATAATTACAAAAGGGATTTTACTATTTATTAATTCTGCGGTGGCTTGATGACCATTTCGGCCATAGCCAACTATTATGACATGATCTTTCATCTTGTTTAGTTGTTTTTTGTTTCTATACGAATATAATAGGCTACCCATTCCTCCTTCAACGAAATGCGATGTAATAACGGAAATTCCATAAGCAAAAGTAACCCAGCTAATTGCTATAAGAAACATGGTAAATATTTTACCTGTGTCACTTAATATAAGTACATCGTTGAAACCTACAGTGGATACTGTAATCATGGTCATAAAGGCTGCGTCAAGAAAAGGTGCGGCCTCAATAATCATATAACCAGACGTGCCTACCATCCATATTGATACCATCATAATAAAGGCATACCTTAGTTTGGCATATTGGGCTATGGAGCTATATTTGTTTTCCATGAATTGTTTTTAGTTTTCAGTTAGTAAAATTAAGAAATTTCATTGGAAAATTTACCTTAAGTTTAAGAAAATATAATAATTCTATGTAATTATTTTTTATACTTTTATGCACGTTAATAAATTAAAACGAATTATATATGTTCTGGATCCTCGTATTGGGTATTATCGCAATTGGTTTTTTGTTCATTCTTGCTGAGGTGCTTTTTGTTCCTGGTGGTGTTTTGGGCGTCATAGGAGGACTAGTATTGTTATATGGAATTTATTTACCATATTCTGTTGGTGAAACTATGGGTGGACATATAACCCTATTTGTAACTTTAGGCCTACTTGCTTTTAGTTTGTTTATGGCCATACGGTCTAAAACATGGAAGCTAGTACAGTTAGATAAAGTAATAGACTCTAGTATAGATAATATTGATAAAGAGGGGCTTAGTGTTGGACTTAGTGGTGTTGCCACTTCCAGATTGAACCCAATGGGGACTGCTCGCTTTGCTAATAGTTTTATTGAAGTATCGACCATTGATAATTTTACTGATGAAGGGTCGGAAGTGGAGATAATTAAAATTGAAAAAAATAAAATAATTGTTAAACAAATAAATAAATCATGAAAATCTTAAGTCTATTATCTATTTTATTACAAGCACCTCAATCTATAGGCGGCTTAGTCGTTTTTGCTGTAGCAGCAATCGTGCTATTACTATTATTATTTTACTTTGTACCTGTTGGATTATGGTTTCAAGCTATAGTTTCAGGCGTTCGTATATCCTTACTACAATTAGTGTTTATGCGTTTTCGTAAAGTTCCTCCTTCTACTATTGTCAATGCAATGATTACTTCCAAAAAAGCAGGTTTGGATATTGGTCGTGACGATTTGGAGGCTCATTTTCTTGCTGGTGGTAGTGTTAAATCGGTGGTTAATGCACTCATATCTGCTGATAAAGCAAATATAGAATTGGATTTCAAAACAGCTACAGCTATTGACCTTGCAGGTCGTGATGTGTTAGAGGCTGTTCAAATGTCGGTAAATCCAAGAGTAATTGATACTCCTCCAGTAACTGCGGTTGCTATTGATGGAATTCAGTTGATTGCTAAAGCTCGAGTTACGGTTCGTGCAAACATTAAGCAATTGGTTGGTGGTGCAGGTGAGGATACCATTTTGGCTCGTGTGGGTGAAGGTGTAGTTTCTTCTATTGGTTCTTCATCTAGCCATAAGGCGGTTTTGGAAAATCCTGATACAATCTCGAAAACAGTATTAAGTAAAGGATTGGATTCGGGTACAGCTTTTGAGATTCTCTCTATTGATATAGCTGATATAGATATTGGAAAAAATATTGGTGCAGTACTTCAAATGGATCAAGCCGAGGCAGACAAGAATATTGCTCAGGCTCGTGCTGAGGAGCGCCGTGCCATGGCCGTTGCTGTAGAGCAAGAAATGAAAGCTAAAGCGCAAGAAGCGCGTGCCAAAGTGATTGAGGCTGAAGCCGAAGTGCCAAAAGCATTGGCTGATGCATTTCGTAATGGTAATTTAGGGGTAATGGATTATTATAAATTCAAAAATATCCAAGCGGATACACGTATGCGTGATTCAATTGGTGGACCTGAAAACACTCCAAAGAAGAATAAATAGGTAATAGTATTCTAATAAAAGAAGAGCGAATTTCTCATTGAGAAATTCGCTCTTCTTTTTATGTCAATTTTCTAAACTAAATATAGTAAAGGTTTGTCAATGATATTTTAACCAACCGCACTTATTTTCTTAAGCATGGGCATATTTAATATTTCAATGCGTTTACCTTGCGTTGATATTAGTTTGTCATTCTTAAAGTCTTTAATAATTCTGATTACACTTTCTGGCGCCATTCCAGTTAATGCAGCTAAATCACGACGAGATAGAGGTAAATCAAATTTTGTATCCTTAAATATTTTTCCTGAAAGGCAAAGAAGAATATCTGCAAACCGACCATGAAGTTGCTTCTGAGTTAATGAGAATAAACGGTCGTAGGTGAGAACGACATTTGCATTAATAACTCGATAAATATCTGTGGCAAAAATATTATTTTGCTTTATTAAATAACGAACATCTTCAATATCTAAAAAACAAACTATACAATCTTGTAGAGCAGTTACCGAGTATGGATGAAATTCGACACCATATAAGTTTTCGGTACTAATGAAGTGGTTTTGAGGCTTAATATTAATAATTAAATTATTCTCCCCAGTATTCATACTCAGTTTTACCAAGCCATCTTTCAAATAAAGTATGTTGGTAGCCTTAGTGCCTTGCTTGATTATAGTCTCGCCTTTACTATACTTTATTTCTGTTTTATTACGATCAATCATTGCTAACTCATCTTCTGTTAGAGAGTTAAAACATGATGCTGTTTCGTCAATTTCCTCGCAATGAGTGCCATGGTCCATTCCTTCCATATCAACTAATAAAATGGTTTGTATGCTGTAAAAGTAGAAAAAAATTCAATTACTTTTATGATTTAAATCAATAATATTTGTGGGGTCCTTAGTATTGCTATTGATATATACCTTGGTTAAAAAAAAGGAATAAATAAGTGTTGTGAATCTATTTACTCATATAATCTTCATAAGGGAGTCGATTCAAAATTGAGCGCCCTAAAGTAATTTCATCAGTATACTCCAATTCGTCGCCTATGGATACGCCTCTTGAAATAGTAGTTATTTTACCCAATGATTTTGATAAGTTTCGGTAAATATAAAAATTGGTTGTATCTCCTTCCACTGTGGTAGGAAGCGCCATTATTACTTCAGTTATTTCCTCATCTTGAATGCGTTGAAAAAGTGACTCAATGTTTAAGTCGGCAGGGCCAATACCTTCCATAGGAGCAATAATACCACCGAGTACATGATAAGCTCCTTGGTATTGTGCCGTGTTTTCTATGGCAATTACATCATTAATATTTTCCACCACACAAATAGTTGCATGCTCTCGTTTGGGGCTATTACAAATATCGCAAAGCTCACTATCAGAAATATTATGACAGCGCTTGCAGAATTTAATATTGTTTCGCATTTGGATTAACGAATTGCCCAATCGTTCTACATCTTCCTCATCACGACGCAATAGATGAATTGCTAAGCGTAAAGCGGTTTTCTTCCCAACGCCAGGTAACTTTGATAGCTCACTAACCGCACTGCCCAATAGTTTTGAAGAGATATTGTTCATTGAATAATTGTTTTAAATCGTTGACAAAGATACTTTTTTACACCTTATCGTTGAAGTCAAATTCCAAAGAAGAACAAAATATGCCTTTATGCGCAAAATCTGTATCATCGGTGTTCTATTCTCTTATATTTGCAAGCAAACAAAATTAGCCATGAAGCCAGAATACATTATTGCAACTTATGTAATTTACTCTCTTTTGCTATTTGCAATAAGTCATTTTACATCACGTAAATCCAATAATGATAGTTTTTTTCGGGGCAACCGAAATTCGCCATGGTATCTGGTGGCTTATGGCATGATTGGCGCATCACTTTCTGGGGTTACATTTATCTCGGTGCCTGGTGCCGTTGGGAAGGGGCACTTCTCGTATATGGTAATGGTATTAGGTTATTTGGTTGGCTATTACGTTATTATTAAGGTATTACTTCCTTTATACTATCGTTTAAATCTGACTTCAATTTATACCTATCTGGAGAGCCGTTTTGGTGTTTTTTCTTATAAAAGTGGTGCGGCATATTTTCTTCTTTCACGTGTTATTGGAGCCTCGTTTCGTATGTATATTGTGGTAAATGTATTACAATATTTTGTGCTTGATCATTATAATATCCCATTTTGGCTTACGGTATTTCTATTTATGATGTTGATTCAGCTCTACACCATGAAAGCTGGAATTAAAACCATCGTTTGGACGGATACTTTACAAACTACTTTCATGCTAGCTTCCGTGGGAGTGGCCATCTATTTTATAAGTTCAAAAATGAATTTAAGCTTGGGGGCGCTAATTCAACAGGTGTCTCAAAGTGATTATTCGGAGGTGATTGTTGGTGATTGGAATGAAAAAAGGCATTTTATTAAGCAGTTTTTTAGTGGAATGTTTATTACGATAGTAATGACAGGATTAGATCAAGATATGATGCAGAAAAACTTGACTTGTCGTAATATTGGTGAGGCACAAAAGAATGTTTCTTGGATGAGTATTTCTTTGGTTCCCATTAATTTAATTTTTCTTTTTCTAGGTGCAGCATTATTTCTTTATGCTAACTCCTTGGGTGTAGCTATTCCTGATAAGCCAGACCACCTATTTCCTCTGATGGCATTTGAACACATGGGCCTGGCGGCTGGTATTGTATTTATTGTAGGTTTAATTGCAGCGGCATATTCCAGTGCTGATAGTGCTTTAACTGCTCTTACTACTTCGGTAAGTGTGGATTTGTTTGATATGGAAAAACGTACTGATTGGGATGAGACGAAAAAGGTGCGTATAAGGAAAACAATCCATGTGGGAATTTCCTTTGTTTTGCTTGCTGTAATTGTGATATTTGGAAGTTTCAACAAAGACTCTGTAATAAATGAACTCTTTGCCATTGCTGGTTTAACTTATGGACCTTTATTGGGCTTATTTGCGTTCGGATTGTTTACAAAATATAAAATACGTGATTATTTAGTCCCTATTGTTGTAATCGCTGCGCCAATAGCATCGTATATTCTTAAGATTTATTCAAAAGAATGGTTTAATGGTTATGAATTTGGGTTTGAATTATTAATTGTCAATGGTTTATTTACTTTTATAGGACTTTTTATTATTCGGGATAAGAGACTATTATTAAAAGATAAAGCTATTAAATAGGAGTTGAAGGTGTGAATTTTGCCGCTTCTAAAACCACAGTGACTTCTGAATTTGGAATAGTATCAATAATTTTTTGATGAAGTATTTCACGTGCTTTACAAGCGTCGTCCAAATGTGTTTCACCAGTAGTGCTTAGTACAAATTGTATATGGTTAATGTGTCCTGATTTACGGGTTTTTAGTTCCGAATAATTGTACGTACACAAAAGATTATTTTCAATTGCCTTGGTAATTTTCTGAATTTCTTTATCAGAAATTGCAGTGTCAAGCAATGGGTTAAAAGCTTTCATCAGCATTTCGTAAGCCTCATATACAATAAAAAGAGCAACAAGAATGGCAATGATTGGGTCCATCCAATAATAACCAGTAAAATAGATTAATGTAAGTCCAATACTTACACCCCAAGAGGTATAGATATCAGTTTTTAAGTGTAAGGCGTCAGCTTCTAAAGCAACCGAATCAGTATCGCGAGCTACTTTATAAATATAGCGAGACACAAATAAATTTACAAGGCCAGAGATAAACATAACTACAATTCCCCAAACAAGACCACTTTTTGGAATAATATGCTCGCCCTCTTGCAATTTGATTACTGCCTCAAATATAATCCAAATAGCAGCGGCAAATATTAATAAAGCCTCTACAACGCCTGATACATTCTCGTATTTACCATGACCAAATGGGTGTTCTTTATCAGCAGGTTTACCTGAAATACGAACGGCAAAAAATGCGATAAATGAAGCCAATAAATCAAGCCCAGAATGAATGGCCTCAGATATTATACTCACTGAGCCACTTACCAATCCTGCCGCTATCTTCATGATAATCAATGAAGAATTTGAGTAGATTGAAATCCGAGCTGCTTTTATTTTTTTATTAGTATTCATCATCGCCTACAAAAAAATCACTTAAACTTAATCGAATAAATATACTATATGCTGGTTTGAATTCCTCATATCTTTCCAGATTAACATTTTGATAATATACTCTGAAGCCAGGGTCGACACTCACTGTTTCGTTGAAAATCATTTTTAAACCCACTGCTGCACTTACGCCCCAACCTATTCCTCCTTGCTGAACATGGTAGGTGTTAGGTTGAACGCCAGGCACGTACCCTCCAGATATGTAATTATTAATTAAAGTATACTGAAGGTTCTCAATTTTTATGGTGTTCTCCTTAACGATAGTGCTATTGATATTTATTCCGCTCTCGAAGAAAGGGACAAACATAGGATTACTTGTCCTAAAGTACTTTGAAAATAAAATATCAATATTTATACGTTCTTCAACTCCCCAGATATGGAAAATGCGGATGTCAGGTTCCTTACCAATATTAGGTTGAGGGTCAATAACCATTGTAAAAACATCTGCAGCGGTAAGTTTTGAATAATCAAACTGTAAGGATAAACCTGTGTAATTATCAAAAGTTTTTCGAAAATAAATGCCAATTTGAAAAGCGGCATTATAGCGCATGTCTTGTGGAAGTTCGGCTAAGTAAAAGGTGTCGGCAACGTTTAATGCGTTCATAATATCTAAACGGTGGTAATAGTTGCCTAAAACAAAATCAATGGTATTTACATTTTCATAGCTTCCATCATAAAAACCAGCATGATATTTTGATGCCCAATGCATTCCAAAGTTTAAGCCTAGGTCCCAATGTCCAAATGCCTGCTGACCTTGGTCGTCATAATCATTATACTCATCATTATAACTATTCTGAGCAATGCTAGTTTGCCAAGAATAAGTAAAAGAAATAATTAAAATAATGTATGAAAAAGCCCTCATGTATTTCTGTATTTTGCAGCGCGAAGATACAAATTATATTCCCCGACTATAAAAAGTCAATGGTTTAATAATGCCATTTAAAAACATGTTAAAAAAACATTTTTATTAGGTTTTGTTAAAAAAAATAGTGTTGTATATTTGAGACCTTAATTTGAAGATAATAAACTATAAAATAAAAAAGTATTATGAGTAAGAGAACAATAGTTGCCATGCCTGGCGATGGAATTGGAAAAGCTGTTTTAGATGAAACAATACGAGTATTAGATGCTGCTGGTTTTCAGGCAGATTATGTGGAAGGTGATATTGGTTGGGAGTTTTGGAAATCGGAAGGAAATCCATTACCTCAGCGTACTATCGATCTATTGGCAAAGCATAAGATTGCTCTTTTCGGAGCCATTACTTCAAAGCCAAAAGATGAAGCCTTTGAAGAGTTGAGTGATGAGTTGAAAGATAAGGGTTATGTTTACTCAAGTCCAATTGTTGGTCTTCGTCAGCATTTTGGATTAGATATTTGCGCACGACCAACCAAAAGTTATTTGGGTAATCCATTGAACTTTATTCGTCGTGGTGCTGATGGTGGTATTGAAGAGCCAGATGTTGATGCCGTAATTTACCGTCAAAACACAGAGGGTTTATATGGTGGTGTGGAATGGTCAAACCCAGAGAAGCAAGTTTATGATGCTTTTATGACGCACCCAAAGTTTAAACAGAATTTTGGAGATACCCCAAAGGAAGAGGTATCTATTTCAACACGTATTTTTACAAAAAATGCTACTGAGCGTATTCTTCGTGCTGCCTTCAATCATGCAAAAGACTACGGCTATAATTCGGTTACTCTTTGTGAGAAGCCAAATGTGATTCGCGAAACATCGGGAATGATGTATAAAATGGCTTTGAAAATGCAAGCTGAAGATTATCCAAATATTGAGCTTTGGAATACAAATATTGATGCTCAGATGATGTGGCTTACTAAGAACCCTGAAAATTATGGTGTAATTGTAGCTGGAAATATGTTTGGTGATATTATCTCTGATGGTTTTGCTGGTTTAATTGGTGGTTTAGGTTTTGCTTGCTCTGCACAAATGAGCTCTGAGGGTATAGCGGTATTTGAGCCTACTCATGGTTCGGCTCCTAAATATGCCGATTATGATACTTCAATTGTAAACCCAATTGCCATGGTAGAATCAGCATGTATGATGTTGGATTATATTGATGAGAAGGGAGTTTCGGAGAAAATACGCAAGGCGGTTGCTGATGTAATTCAAGAAGGTAAAGTGCGCACTTACGATATGATGAAAATGACTGGTCGTCCTGATGTAATCGAAAAAGGTGCTGCTTCAACAACGCAAATGGCTGATGCCATTATTGCGAAACTATAAGAATTTTTTAGATTAATATAAAGTTACGTCAATTCATGAATTGGCGTAACTTTTAATATATATAATTATGACAGAAGAAGTGAAAGCCCTTTGGGGAGAAGAATTAGCTTGGATTGCAGATGAGAAACTGCGTGAACAAACTTGTAAAACATGGGAATTAGCCTTGGAGCGTAGTGTGTTAAAAGGCGATGATTTGAATCGCATTCCCTTTACTCTTTTGGTGGGTCCTGATTTGAAAGTAACTTTCATGGATCATAAACGCTCGGTAGTACATATTGCTCGCGATGCAGGAAATAAAATTAACGATATGTATCATGGCGAGTTGACTTGTGATATGGATGTTTTGATTGCAGGTGCAATACTTGCTGATGTGGGTAAATTATTGGAGTATGAGTTGGATGAAAACGGAAAAGCGGTACAAGGTGATTACGGTAAGTATGTACGTCATCCTTTTAGTGGAGTAAGTATTGCGGAGCAATGCGGTGTTCCTGCTGCTGTGTGTCATATTATTGCTACTCATGCTGGTGAAGGAAATATGGTGAAGCGTAGTACTGAAGCATATGTGGTGCATCATGCCGATTTTATGACATTCTTACCCTTTAAAGAACGATTGAAATTATAAGATTGCCAATCGCTGATTTTATTCATACTAAAGAATTAAAAAAATGACAATAATAGAAAAGATTTTAGCTAGCCACAGTGGAAAAGATGTGGTAAAACCGGGTGAGATTCTCGACGTGGAAATTGATGCACGTGTTGCGCGCGACTTTGGTGGTGCTAATGTGGTGAAAAACTTGATAAAAAATGGTTTAGGCTTGCAAAACCCATCAAAGACATATTTCACTTTTGATACTAATCCAGGAGGCTCAGATCAGAAATATGCTGCTAATCAGCAGTATTGTCGGATGTTTGCTCGTGAAAATGGGATTCAAGTATTTGATATTAATACAGGAATTGGAACCCATCAGGCTATCGACCGAGGTTTAGTTTTGCCAGGAGGAACTTTTGTTTCGACCGACTCTCATGCCAATATTATGGGAGCTATAGGTGCTTTTGGGCAAGGAATGGGTGATCAGGATATTGCTGCCGTTTGGGCACGAGGTAAAGCTTGGTTTAAAGCGCCAAAGAGTGTAAAAATTAACTTGAACGGAAAGCGACCAGAAGGAATAGCAGCTAAGGATATTGTGCTTAATTTACTCAATATTTTTGGTGCAAATAAACTATTGGGTTATGCAGTAGAGATTTATGGTAATGAAGTAGATTCATTTACTCTTGATGAGCGTATTACCATTTCGTCAATGGCAACAGAGATGGGGGCAATCATCGTATTGTTTACTCCAAATAAAACAATTTTGGAGGAGCTGGAGCGCAGGTCAGGTGTTAAGTCTGAAGGAATTAAAGCTGATGATACTGCTGTTTATGAGCAGGAGCATGATATTGATATGAGTACATTTGTTCATATGGTTGCACGCCCTGGAAAGCCTCATGATGATACTTCGGTAGCTAGTTTAAGGAAAACACATATCGAATCGGCATTTATTGGAAGTTGCACCAATGGGCGTATGGAAGATTTACGTATTACAGCAGAAATTCTAAAAGACCATAAAGTTGCTCCTGGTGTAGTGCTTAAAATTGTTCCTACAACTGATGAAATTTGGCGCGAAGCACTCGATGAAGGTTTGATTAAGATTTTTAAAGATGCTGGTGCTTTGGTGTCTAATGCTGGTTGTGCAGGTTGTGCTGCTGGTCAAGTAGGGCAGAATGGCCCTGAGGAAACAACCATTAGTACAGGTAATCGAAACTTTGCTGGTAAGCAAGGAAAAGGAGAGGTGTTCCTAGCGAGCCCACGAACGGTAGCTATTTCTGCAGTGGCAGGTTATATTACTGATGACTTAGAGGACTTGATTGTGGATGTAAGTTTTGAAAATCGTGGTTTGAAATTGGAGCCAAAGGCACAAAAGACTGAAAAAAGTAGTGAGGATAAGCTGATGGTGGTTGAAGGTCGTGTTTGGTTAATTGAGCAGGATGATATTGATACGGATATGATTTTCCATAATCGTTACCTTACCATTACTGATATTAACGAAATGGGGCAATATGCTTTTGATAATTTAGAAGGTTACGAAGATTTTTCAAGCAAATCAAAACCTGGGGATATCATTGTGACGGGTAAGAATTTTGGCGCAGGTAGTTCACGTCAGCAGGCGGTTGATTGCTTTAAGGCTTTAGGTATTCCTTGTATTTTGGCTGAGTCGTATGGTGCTATATATGAGCGTAATGCTATTAATGCTGCCATGCCAATATTAAGTTATGATGCCAAGATGATTGAAGAAATAGCATTGAAAAATGGAGATGTATTGCGTGTGGATTTTATGAAGGGTGAGCTTACAAATACCCGAAATGGTAAATCGACAACTATTAATCCATTCTATGATGTACAGAAAGAGATTTATTTGCGAGGAGGGCTTTTGTAGAAATTGTACAGCAAATCAGGTTAAACTTAAGTCCATCACTTTTATTAAAGTGATGGACTTTTTTTTTATCTTTATGCAAATATAAAATGGTATTCTAGAATGCTCAAAAACAACTAAAAGTGATGACTGATAAAATCCAATTGAAAGTTCAGAATCTTGAACTTTTACTGCGTCTTAAAAGCCTTATTATGAAGGCTTCGAATATTGATAGTCTTCTTTCCCAAGTTTGTAATGTGATCGTTGAATTAGATGTGTATGAAGTTTCTTGGGCCATGCTGTTGGGGGATGATGGCAATACTATGGCTACTTTTAGCTCAGATGAAAATACTAGTTCCCGAGAAGAGTATGGCTGTTTGCAAGATACTTTGGAAAAACCAGAGTTATTTTTACATAAAAGAGATTCTGAAAAGTGTAAAAACTGCATTTTGTTAAATAGTAAAAAGTCTACATTGATTTCGAAAAGATTGGATTATGGAGGAGCCATTTATGGAGTTTTCTCAGTTTCAGTAGAAAATCACATATTGGATTTGGAATTGAAAGTTCAGTTTGAGGACTTGGTAGATAATATTTCCTATGCCATACATTCTATACATATGCGGGAAAATCGCACGAAATTACAGCGAGAGTTAATTGAGAGCCGCAATATGTATAAAAGCTTATTGAACACCTCGTCCATAGCTCTGGGTATTATGGATTTAGAGTCTCATGTGATTTTCATGTCTAATCCTTTAAAAAGAATTTTAGGCTATGCTGATGATGATACGAGCTTTGTTGAAGAAAGGGTGAAAGGTGCTGACTTTGTTACTGAGGATAGTCATGAACGAGTGGCTATTAGTTTGAGAGAAGTGTTGGAAAATGATGTGATAAACACAAACGATTATATATTTGTAAGTAAGGATAAGCGAAGAATTCATATGAGATTACGAACCTCATTGATGCGTGATGCCAGCAGAGAACCAATAGGGTTTATGGTTGTGTTTAATGATTTAGCAACTGAAAGAAAAACTGCTGACGCACTAGTGATAAGTGAGCAACAGTTTCGTTTAACATTTATGAAAGCTCCAAATGGTGTAGCATTACTTAATTCGCATGGCATTATACTAGATTGTAACGAAAAAGATGCGGAGATGATTCAGATGAAAAGATCTGATATGATTGGTAAGCATATTAAGAGCTTTTTGGAAAAGGGTTTACGTAATTCGTTTGATGAGCGATTTTCAGAATTTAAAAAGACTGGGTCCAAAGAGCTGATAGTTAACTTGGTGAGAAAGGATGGGAAGGTTTTAAGCGTAGCCCGAAGTGTGTCTGCTTTTTATGATCTGGATGGTAGTTTGAGAGGTATTATTGTTCATAGTCGGGATATTACAGCTTATTTGGAAGCTCAGCAGAAAATAAAGATATTGTCTTTGGCTATCGAGCAGAGCTCATCAATGTTTGCAATCACCGATGTAGAGGGTAATATTACTTACGTTAATAAGAAATTTGAGGAGGTGACGGGTTATATGCTTGAAGATGCTAATGGGCAGAATCCTAATATATTAAAGTCAGGAATGCACTCGGATGCTGAGTATGCTGATATGTGGAGTCGTCTGAATAATGGTGGTATATGGAAAGGTGAGTTGTGCAATAAACGAAAGGATGAAAGCCTTTATTGGGAATATGCTTCAATGTCTGTTGTACGTAATGAGGAGGGGAAGATTACAAATATGCTTAAAGTAGCTGAAGATATCACTGCTAGAAGAGAGTCGGAAATAGAAATTCAAGAGACAACAATTCGCTACCGTAATATCTTTAATTTAGTACCAAGCCCTATTATTATTCATCAAGGGGGGGTGATTGTAGATGTAAATAAAGCGGCATTGCTTTTCTCAAAAGGAAAATCCGTGGATGTTGTTATGGGGACCCATGTATTAAATTTTGTGCATGAGTCATCACGAGAAGAAACGATTTCACGAATGAAAAGGCTTGAAATACATGGTGGTGAAATGCCTATCATTGAGGCAAAATATGTGAATCTTGATGGAGAAGTTCGTAATGTTAGATCGGTTTCTAAAGAGGTGTCGTTTAAGGGTGAAAGGGCATTTATGGTGGTCTTTGAAGATATTACAAAAGATAAACTTGCTGAACATAAACTCCTTGAGAGTGAAAAGAAGTTTAGAGATATTTTCAACCTTAATCCTGATCCAGTTTCTATTGCGGGTTTAGAATCGGGAGTTATTCTTGAAGTAAACGATGCCTTTTTGCATATATTTAATAAGAAAAGAGAAGATGTTGTAGGGGTATCTTCCTATGATATCAGTATATATGAGAACAGTAGTGATAGGGATGAGATAGTGTCTATAATTAAGGAGAAAGGATATTTGCTTAATCATGAGATTACGTTTAATATTAATGGAGAGAGAATTACTACTCTAGTATCGGCTTCGTTATTAGGGGCTGAAAAAGAAGGTCGAATACTATTTGTTGCGCGAGATATTTCGAAAAGGAAAAAAATGGAGAGGGAACTTGTTGAGTCAAAGGAGAAAGCGGAAAGGGGAGAGCGTCTTAAAAGTTCATTTTTATCAAATATGTCACATGAAATAAGAACTCCAATGAATGCAATTTTGGGTTTTAGTGACTTATTAAGAGATTCAGAAATTAGTACTCATCAGCGAAATAAGTATGTTAATATTATTCAGCAACGAGGGAGTAGCTTGCTTAAAATGATAAGTGATATTATGGATATATCACAAATTGAGTCAAACACTCTTGAGGTGGTTATGCATGCGGTGAAGATACAGGATTTGAGTCGTGATGTTGTTGATAAGGCGCATATTAAACTAGAAAAAGACTCGAATAAGAGAGTGTCTTTGGAATATCATTCAGGTATTAAAGAAGATGTTTTAATTAGTGGCGATAAATATAGAATTCGTCAAGTGTTAAATGATTTGGTGGATAATGCTATTAAATTTACCAGTGAAGGGTCGGTGATGCTCCGTTGTTGGCTAGAAGGTAAGCAGGTAATATTTGAAATTGAGGATACAGGAATAGGTATTGCATCTGATGGAATGAATCGTGTGTTTGAGCGATTTGTGCAACTGCATGATGGAACAGATATGAATGTTGCTGGAGCAGGTTTAGGATTAAGCCTTGCCAAAAGTTTATTGGAACTGATGGGGTCGGAGCTTAAAATTGAATCTACTTTAGGGTATGGTACTAAAGTTCGGTTTGCATTGCATTTATATGATGGGCGTGAGGCTAATGTTGAAATTGCTCCACCAAAATCTAGTTTGGTCAAAGACTGGAAAAATAAAACTTTATTAATTGCTGAGGATGAACCTTCAAACCAGATGTTTTTAAAAGTTATTCTGGCTAAAACAGGTGTGAAAACAATCATGGCAAATGATGGTCAAGAGGCATTAGATTTATTCTCTTCTCATAAAGAAGAGATAGACCTGGTGCTTGTGGATGTGCGAATGCCCAAAATGAATGGTTATGAACTTACGCGTGAAATAAAACAGCAAAGTCCTCATACTATAGTTATAGCTCTTACTGCCAATGCTA
Organism: Bacteroidales bacterium; assembly: GCA_023146135.1. Taxonomy (GTDB): domain Bacteria; phylum Bacteroidota; class Bacteroidia; order Bacteroidales; family UBA1556; genus UBA6267. Next base: position 12,176 of record JAGLCR010000029.1, on the reverse strand, counting down.
TGAATAATGACAGGCAAGAGGCTATACTGGCTGGTTGTGACGATTATTTGTCCAAACCTATTGCCAAGGAATTACTATTAAATACTATTGAAAAGTATTTGTAAAAAAAAAACTGCCAACAAATAGAGAAATTATTTCCCATTTGTTGGCAGTTTTACTATTTTATAATTTATCTTAACTTTCTTTTATCCCTGAATTACGCAATCGCTTACGATCATGCTCATTGAGTAATATTTTACGTAGACGAAGATTGTTTGGTGTTACTTCCAAATACTCATCTTCACGAATGTACTCCATGGACTCTTCTAGTGAAAACTTAATTGCAGGAACAATACGTACTTTATCATCAGCTCCTGACGAACGCATATTCGAAAGCTTCTTAGTTTTTACAATATTAATAACCAAATCGCCTTGTCTAACATGTTCGCCAATAACCATTCCTGTATAAATCTCTTCACCTGGATTCACAAAGAATTTACCACGATCTTGTAGTTTGTCAATGGAGAATGGGATTGCAGTACCTGTTTCTAAGGCAATTAAAGCTCCATTTCTACGTAGTCCCAAATCACCTTTCCAAGGTTCATATCCTTTTAGTCGGTGAGCCATAATGGCCTCACCTTCGGTAGCGGTTAATATCTGATTACGTAATCCGATAATTCCTCGCGATGGGATATGGAACGTTAAATGACTACGATCTCCTTTTACCTCAATATTTGCGATATCACCTTTGCGACCGGTTACTAATTCAATTGCTTTGCCAGCAAACTCCTCAGGAACTTGGATCGTCATTGACTCTATTGGCTCACATTTTACACCATCAACAGTTTTGATGATTACCTGTGGTTGTCCCAATTGTAGTTCATAACCCTCACGGCGCATGGTTTCTACTAATACCGATAAATGCAGAATGCCACGACCATATACCATAAATGAATCGGCAGCGTTAGTTTCTTCTACTTTAAGTGCCAGATTTTTCTCGGTTTCGGCATAAAGGCGATCACGAATTTGGCGTGATGTAACAAATTTACCATCTTTTCCAAAAAATGGAGAGTTGTTGATAGTAAACAACATACTCATGGTGGGCTCATCAACCGTAATAGGTGTAAGGCCTTCAGGGTTTTCAAAATCAGCAACAGTATCGCCAATATCAAAACCTTCTAAACCAAAAATTGCACATATCTCTCCACATTGAACTACGTCTTTTGTTTTTCGTTTACCAAGTCCTTCAAAAGTATATAGTTCTTTTATGACCGATTTTTTAATGCTTCCATCACGCTTTACTAAAGATACTTGATTGCCAGCTTGTAAACTACCTCGAGTGATACGACCAATGGCAATACGTCCAGTATAACTTGAGTAATCTAAGGAGGTAATTTGCATTTGCAAAGTTCCTTCTTTTATTTCAGGAGCAGGAATATGCTCTATAATTTGATCTAATAGGAAGGTTACATCCTCTGTAGTATTTTTCCAGTCGGGTCCCATCCAGCCATTTTTAGCTGAACCGTAAACGGTTGCAAAATCCAATTGATCTTCAGTAGCATCGAGGTTAAACATTAAATCAAATACCGCTTCTTGTGCCTCATCGGGTGTGCAGTTAGGCTTATCTACCTTGTTTACAACCACAATAGGTTTAAGGTCAAGCTCAATAGCTTTTTGAAGCACAAAACGTGTTTGCGGCATAGGGCCTTCAAAAGCATCTACAATAAGTAAAACCCCATCGGCCATATTTAATACACGCTCCACTTCACCACCAAAATCGGAGTGACCAGGAGTGTCAATAATATTAATTTTTACCCCTTTATAACGTACACTTACGTTTTTTGATAAAATGGTAATACCACGCTCTCGTTCCAAATCATTACTGTCGAGAATCAAATCTCCCATTTCTTGATTGTCTCTAAAGAGTTTTACTTGATGAAGTAAACGGTCTACCAATGTGGTCTTTCCGTGGTCTACGTGCGCAATAATTGCGATATTTCTTATATCTTCCATATTCTAAAAATTGAGGGCGCGAAAATACACTAAATATTGATGTGAATTATTTTTAATAATGGTTGAGAATTTTGAGCAAACACATCTAATTTCTAATAGCATCAATCTTATGATGGATTATTACAAATCAATAGTTAAATTGCTTTTTGGGACTTATTTTATAGTTTATTCTATTCTTATACTTTTTTTTAGCTGAAAAAGTAACAAAGAAGTTTATGCTACAATTATCATTATTTACTAAAAATTGTTAAACTTAAAAGTAAACTCCATTTTTTACTAACTTCGTCCCTTAATTTTTCAAAATCATATTATGCGTAAAAGAATACTTATTTCCCTAGCCATTGTGCTTCCATTAGGCCTTATTTTGGCCTTCTCTATTAATAATAGTAAGGAGGAGGTTCAGAAAGAATTATATCTTACTGATTTAGTTGTTAGCAGCTTGAAGTATGTTCACTATGAACATCGGGCCATGGATGATGAGTTTTCGAAAAAGGTATTTTCATTATTTATCGAGCGATTAGATTATACCAAAAAGTTTCTTCTTAAGTCGGATATGGATAAGCTTCGTGCTTACGAAACGGAAATTGATAATGAAATTGAAGGTCGCACGCAAGAATTTTTCGATGCCTCCTATAGTTTAATTGCTCAAAGGACTAAGGATGCTGAGGCTTATTATAGTGACATTCTTGACAAACCTTTTGATTTTACTAAAAAGGAAAACATTCAGCTTGATGATGAAAAAAATATTTGGGCCACTAATGAGGATGATCTGAAAGATATGTGGCGAAAATCGTTGAAATATCAGGTAATGCTGCGTATTTCGTCTAAGCTGAAAAGTCAAGAAAAAGCATTGGAGAAAAATGATACTTCTGTTGTGCAAAAGTCATTTAACGAGCTAGAGGAAGATGCTCGGGCCAAAGTTTTAAAACAAAATAAAGACTATTTCCGACGCTTGGGACAGTTGGAGCGTAAAGATTACTTTGCGCTTTATCTCAATGCTATTAATGGTAGTTATGACCCACATACTAGTTATTATCCACCCAAGGTTAAAGAGGATTTTGATATCCGCATGTCGGGTCAGTTGGAAGGAATTGGTGCTACTTTGCAAGAAAAAGATGGTTATATAAAAGTTGTGAATATTGTGCCAGGCAGCCCTTCATGGAAACAAGGAGACTTGAAGGCAGGTGACTTGATATTAAAAGTGGCTCAGGGAGATGATGAGCCCTTAGATTTGATAGGCATGCGCCTTGATAAAGCGGTGAAGTTTATCAGAGGAAAAAAAGGTACAACAGTAAAGTTGACTGTAAAGAAAGTGGATGGAACAATTACTGTGATTTCTATTGTACGCGATGTGGTTATTATTGAAGCTACTTATGCTAAGTCAGTTATTGTATCAGTTAAAGATTCTAAAAAACGAATTGGCTATATTTATCTCCCTTCATTTTATGTGAATTTTAATGAAAAAGGAGGTGGGCGTCGTAGTGCTGATGATGTTTTGAAGGAAATAAATAAGCTCAAAGCTGAGGGTGTTGATGGTATGATTATCGATCTCAGAAATGATGGCGGAGGATCATTGCAGGATGTGGTTACCATGGGAGGTTATTTTATAGAGAAAGGTCCTATTGTTCAAGTAAAGCAAAAAGGAAAAAAAGCCCAGTCGATGGATGATACTGACGCAACAATACAATATGATGGTCCTTTAGCTATTATGGTGAATTCCAATTCGGCTTCGGCCTCTGAAATTTTTGCGGCAGCAATGCAGGATTATAAACGTGCTATTATTATAGGTGGAAAACAGACCTTTGGAAAAGGAACTGTACAACGATTTATTGACCTCGATCGCTTTGCTCCAGATCAAATGAATCATTTCAAACCATTTGGTGCAGAGAAATTGACTATTCAAAAATTTTATCGAATCAATGGAGGAGCCACGCAACTTAAGGGAGTTGCTCCCGATGTGGTTTTGCCTGATAACTTTATGTTTATAAAATATGGAGAGCATGAGCTGGATAATTTCTTGCCTTGGGATGAAATTGAGCCAGTAAAGTATATTGAAGTAGCTAATCAGTCTGATTTTGATAAGGTGATTAAAACAAGTAATGATAGAGTGGCTAATAGCGAAAAGTTTAGATTGAAAAAGGAGCAGGCTAAACGTGTTAAACGTATGCGTAACCAAACGGTTCATAGTCTTAACTTCAAAGAGTTTCAATCCAACGAACTTAAGTTGGAGGCGGAGAGCAAAAAGTTTAAAGGCATAATGAAGGATACCACCGCAGTAATAGTTCGGCCCTTAAAAGTAGATATGAATATTTACTTAATGGATACTGTCAAAACGGAGGTTGCTGAAAAATGGCACAGAAGTTTAACAAAAGATATTTATCTTCAAGAGGCAATAAAAGTTGTAAATGACATCAAGTAATACACAGGTGTAATTCAAGGTAATACAAAAAATATTAGAAATAAGAATGATTTATAGTAAAGACGATATAGCAGGATTAAACGATTTGTTAGAGGGGAAATCGGCACAAGAAATAATAGCTTTTTTTATTAAGAAGATGGGTGATAAAATTACCTTTGGTAGCAGTTTGGGTGCCGAAGATCAGATAATCACTCAAATGCTTGTGGAAACTAAAATGGCATTTAAAATTTTCACCCTTGATACTGCTCGTTTATTTTCGGAAAGTTATGAATTAATAGATAGAACGAATAAGCGTTATAATATCATAATTGATATTTTCTTTCCAGACCATACTCAAGTGGAAGAAATGGTGGCAGAGAAAGGTATTAACCTGTTTTTTGACAGCATCGATAACCGACATTTATGTTGTCAAGTACGTAAGTTAAATCCACTTAAAAGAGCATTGGTAGGAAGACAAGCATGGTTTACAGGTTTACGTAAATCGCAGTCGGTTACTCGTGTCGATATGCAAATAGTTGAGTGGGATGAAAACTCCTCCATGTTGAAAATAAACCCGCTTATAGAATGGTCAGAGGATGATGTTTGGACTTATCTGGAGAAGCACGGAATCCCATTCAATCCATTACACAAAAAAGGTTTTCCAAGTATTGGTTGCCAGCCCTGTACACGAGCAATTATGGATGGTGAGGATGTACGAGCTGGGCGATGGTGGTGGGAAAATCCCGAGTCGCGCGAATGTGGTTTACATAAGAGCTAATAATTTAACAATTTTGAAGTATTTTGATAGAAAACTTTCAAAATATTAAGATATTCGATGCAAGCAAACAAATCTTTTTCCTGTCGTAAATTTGTCTGTTAAATATCAAAAAATCTCTTATATTAGCGGCTGTTTATTATTGTACAGGAACAAAATTTTATTACAATAAAATGATGTGTTTTTAGTTATGGTTATCTATCAGTTTGATAGTGAATTATGTTGTTAAAAACAGACTTTATTAATTAGGTTTATTTTAAAGATAGGAATATGAAAATATCTAAACTATTATTTGTTTTACTTGTTTTAGTGATACCAATCACCACAATTGCTCAGCGAAATTTTACTGAGGAGGCTGACAATGCCTTTAAATATGAGCAATATTTTTCTGCCATATCGCTTTATAAGAAGGCATCAGGAAAAGTTAAGAATAAAGTAGAGAAAAAGCGTATTGCATTTCAAATAGCGGAATGTTATCGACTTACAAAAGATCCTAAGAAGGCGGAACAACAATATTCTCGACTGATTAGAGCAAAGTATTCAGATCCAATCGTTTATTTGTATTATGCTGAAGCTATGCGTGATCAACAAAAATATCAGCAAGCAATAGCACAATTCAAAAAGTATATAAAACTGGTGCCCGGTGACCCTCGTGGTAAGATGGGGCTTGAGTCGTGCCAAAATGCCATTACATGGGCTAAAGAGCCTACTCAGTATGGAGTGAATCCCCTTACACGACTCAATTCACGTGAAGATGATTTCTCTCCTGTATACTCGGATAAAAAGTATAAATCATTTGTATTTACTTCTTCTCGTAAAGATGCAGATACCGATGTTGACCCAAATACAGGACAACCATTTTCTGCAATTTTTGTTACCCAGCTTGACCCTCGAGGTAATTGGAGCAAGCCAGTGGTAGTTGACGAAAAGGGTATGATTAATACCAATGAGAATAATGGATCGGCTACATTTAATCGTAAGTTTAATACTTTGTATTTTACCCGATGTGTAGTTAATAAAAAAGAGGTGATGGGTTGTGCTATCTACGCATCAAACCGACGTGGTAAAACATGGACAGAGCCAACTATATTACCTATTGCCGATGATAGTATTCGTGTGGGGCATCCCGCAATATCTCGAAATGAAAAAACAATGTATTTTGCTGCCAATTTGCCAAATGGCTATGGTGGTCGTGATATTTGGGTAGCCAAACGTCGTAAGAAATCAAAGCCATTTAGTAAGCCACGTAACTTGGGTAATGGTATTAATACAAAAGGAAATGAACTATTCCCTACCCTTAGAGAGATTTCTGATGGGCCAACTTATTTATACTTCTCTTCCGATGGACGTGGAGGAATGGGTGGTCTTGACTTGTTCAGATCTGAGTATGTTGATGGTAAATGGACGAAGGCTGAAAATCTAGGTCATCCACTGAATTCATCAGGTGATGATTTTGGCATGGTGTTTAGCAAGGCGCGCACATTAGTGCATGTGATGCCTGATCGTACGAAAATTAATTGTGAAGAAATGGGGCTTTTCTCCTCAGTACGTAAAGGTGGCCGTGGTCAATCTGATATATATGAGTTTTGGCTACCTGAAGTAGTGTTTACACTTTCTGGTGTGGTTCGTGATGAGTCAACATTACAGTATTTGCCTGGTTCAACCGTTATGTTGAGTGGCTCTGATGGTAAAGTCCTTAAAACTACTACTGATAATAGAGGCTATTATAATTTTAATAAAAAGCAGATATTAAAGAATGTAACTTATACACTAAAGGTGTCTCACAAAGGTTATTTTGGAGCTACTGGAACTGAAACTACTGTAGGTAGAAATAAGACAGAAGACTTGAAATTGGATTTCAAATTGACTCCAATTCCACCAGATCCAATTCCACTTCCTGAAATTAGATATAAATTAGCGATGTGGGATCTTCAACCTCAGTATCAAGATTCACTGAATGGTCTTATTCAAACAATGCAAGATAATCCAACCATTGTAATTGAGTTGGCGTCTCACACCGATTTCCGTGATACTGATGAGAAGAATGATGTGCTTAGTCAGAAACGTGCCAACGAGGTAGTTGATTATTTAATTACTAAGGGGATTGAAGCAGGACGTATGCAGGCTAAAGGATACGGTGAGCGTAAGCCTCGAGTTTTGAAAAATGGATATAGATTCTCTCAAGATGGTAAGTTTTCAGGTGTTTATTTTCCTTCAGGAACCACATTGAGTGAAGAGTATATTAAGTCCTTACGAAATAACAAGAAACAAGAAGCAGCACACCAATTAAACCGTCGAACTGAGTTCCGTATTCTTCGTGACGATTATGTACCTCAAAATTCGAATGATTCTATTGGTACGGTTGATATTGCAATAAATCCTGACGATAACAGAGTACGATTTGAAACGAAGAGAGATACCATTTTTGGGAGCTGTGTTCTTAATGGTACTACTTATGATTTCGCTTTCATTGAAAAAGAGGACGACCTTAAATTATCATTATCCGTTGTGCTTGAGCTTATGGGCAAGCATAAACTAGGCGTTAAAGATTTTAATAATGGTGCCGATGCATTTACTGAAGATGGTACACCTAAGGATGGTGAAATATTTGTAATTCAGCGCTTAATGGTGGGTAGTAAGATTGTTTATGATACAGAGGCTAAAATAGTGCATGATCAAGGTGCAAAAGTTATTTTTGGTGATGCTGTAATGACAGAATTTAGCGACTACTCTATTGATAAAGATAATGAAACATTTATTTTTGAATAAATAGTTATAAAATAACGAAAGCACCCTTCAGTAATGTTGGGTGCTTTTTTTGTGTTTATAGGGGGGTAATTTGATTTGAAAATCAGAAAAGCTATTGCTTAAAAGACTAACTTTGCAAGAGTAATTAAGTATTGATATGAGCGAGGAATTAAGATATAATTTGAGAGGTGTTTCGGCGTCTAAAGAAGATGTGCATGAGGCAATTAAGAATGTGGATAAAGGGCTTTTTCCAAATGCTTTTTGTAAGATTGTTCCCGATCTATTGTCTGGTTCTGAAGACCATTGTATAATAATGCACGCGGATGGGGCAGGTACAAAATCGGCTCTTGCTTATATGTATTGGAAAGAAACTGGCGATGTGTCGGTATGGAGGGGTATTGCTCAGGATGCTATTGTAATGAATCTTGATGATTTGCTTTGCGTAGGGTCTGTGGATAATATTTTACTTTCGTCTACCATAGGTCGAAACAAAAACCTAATTCCTGGCGAAGTTATAAAAGAGCTTATTGAAGGTACTGAAGAGTTTTTAGCTCATATGCGGGAGCATGGAGTAGGTATTCATTCTACTGGTGGCGAAACCGCCGATGTGGGGGATTTAGTGCGTACTATTATTGTGGATTCTACAGTAACAGCTCGCATGAAACGTTCCGAAGTGATAGATAATGCAAATATTGCCGATGGCGATGTAATTGTGGGTTTGGAGTCTTTCGGACAGGCAACCTACGAAACGGAGTATAATGGTGGTATGGGAAGTAATGGTTTAACCTCTGCCCGACACGATGTTTTTAGCAAGTATCTAGCTGATAAATATCCTGAGAGCTATGACCATAGTGTTCCTAGCGATTTAGTGTATTCTGGTGGCATGAAATTGACCGACGATACTTCTGTTAAAGGTGTAGATGCTGGAAAAATGGTGCTTTCGCCAACTCGTACTTATGCTCCAGTAATTCAGAAAATGCTGGCAGAACACCATAAACAAATTCATGGCATGGTGCATTGTAGTGGAGGTGCTCAAACAAAGGTTTTACATTTTGTAAATAATCTACATATTGTTAAAGATAATATGTTTGATGTACCACCCTTGTTCAAAATGATTCAGGAGCAATCGCAAACTCCTTGGCAGGAAATGTATAAGGTTTTTAATATGGGGCACCGTATGGAAATTTATACTGATGCTAAAACTGCTGAAGGGCTAATTGCTATTTCCAAATCGTTTGGAATTGATGCCAAAATTATTGGTCACTGCCATGCTAGTGATGGAAAATCCTTAACTATAAAATCGGAACTTGGCGAGTTCAATTATTAAGAAATAAATAGAGCTAGTTTTTACCAAATAGCTTTTATAAAAGTATAATTATGTTAGAAAGATTAGCAGGCATACACAACCGCTGGCTCGAAATAGGAGAGCAGATGAATAATCCAGCAGTGATTGCTGACATGAAGCGTTTTGTGAAGCTAAATCGTGATTATCGTGAATTGGAGCCTGTTGTAGAGGCTTATATGGAGTATAAGAACATTGTTGAGAATATTGATTCAACAAAGGAAATGTTGCAATCGGAAACGGATGCTGATTTTATAGAAATGGCCAAGGCTGAGCTTAGCGATTATGAAAAACGTAAGACCGCATTGGATGATATTATTAAGGTTTTGCTTATTCCAAAGGATCCTGAAGATGCTAAGAATATAGTTTTAGAGATTCGTGCTGGTACAGGTGGTGATGAGGCGAGTATTTTTGCAGGCGATTTATTTCGTATGTATTCAAAATACATCGAAACCAAAGGCTGGAAAATGGATATCGTAGAGATAACCGAGGGTACTATGGGTGGATATAAAGAGATAGTAGCCAATGTTTCGGGCAAGGATGTATATGGTACTATGAAGTTTGAATCGGGAGTACATCGTGTGCAACGCGTTCCAAAAACCGAAACTCAAGGTCGAGTACATACTTCTGCCGCTACAGTTGCTGTTCTTCCTGAGGCTGAGGAGTTTGATATTGATCTTAACCCAGCAGATATTCGTAAAGATACTTATTGTGCATCGGGACCTGGTGGACAGTCGGTAAATACTACCTACTCGGCCATACGATTAACTCACGTTCCTTCCGGTATTGTGGTTACTTGCCAAGATGAGAAATCACAGCTTAAGAACTTGAATAAGGCGATGAGCGTATTGCGTACTCGAATTTACGAAATTGAGCATCAGAAGTATCTGGATGAAATTTCATCCAAGCGTAAAACTATGGTTTCTACTGGCGATCGCTCCGCAAAAATTCGTACTTATAACTGGCCTCAAGGTAGGGTGACTGATCATCGTATAGGGCTTACATTATACAATTTACCATCAATTATTGATGGGAATATTCAAGAGATTATTGATGCATTGCAATTGGCTGAGAATGCGGAACGACTAAAAGAAGAATCGTAAAGGTATTTTTTTACAATAGCATAACTAGTAATTCAGAATTCAAAAGAGATAAATATGAACAGACAAGAGCTTTTTGAGCAAATAAAGAAGAAGAAATCTTTTCTTTGCGTTGGTTTAGATTCAGATATTAATAAAATTCCAAAACATTTGTTGGATTGTGAAGACCCAGTATTTTCATTTAACAAAGCAATTATAGATGCCACCTTACCATATACTGTGGCCTATAAACCAAATATTGCTTTTTATGAAAGTCGCGGATCTAAGGGCTGGGATTCTTTGGAAAAGACCATTAATTATTTAAATGAAAAGGCTCCAGAGGTTTTTACCATTGCCGATGCTAAACGTGGTGATATTGGAAATACATCAAAACTTTACGCAAAAGCATTTTTTGAAAACATGAATTTTGACGCCATTACAGTGGCTCCTTATATGGGAGAAGATTCGGTAAGTCCATTTCTAGAGTATAAGTCGAAATGGGTCATTCTTTTGGCTCTGACATCAAATAAAGGGGCAAGTGATTTTCAATTATACCGTCGTGATGTGGGAGAGGCTTTAAATCGTTTAGGAATTCGTTCTGTTCTTCCAAAGCGCCTGTTCGAGAGGGTGATTCTTACATCGCAGCAATGGGGTTATGTGGAGAATATGATGTATGTAGTGGGAGCCACAAAGTCTGATTATTTTATTAAAGTGCGTCAGCATGCTCCCTACCATTTTCTGTTAGTTCCTGGTATAGGCGCTCAAGGTGGTAGTCTTGAGGAGGTTGCCAAGCATGGTATGAATAATCAATGTGGCCTTTTAGTTAACTCATCACGCGGAATTATATTTGCTTCTGATGGAGCTGATTTCGCTGAAGTTGCTGCAGAGAAGGCACGTGAGGTAAAAGACCAAATGGAAGGATTGCTCAAAGAAAAAGGATTGGTATAGTGTATCGTATTACTGTTATTTTGGGGTTTGTTCTTTTTATCAATATATTACAAAACCCCACTTTTGGCCAGGAAAATGATTTCAATTTTGAAATGGCAGATTCACTGATTGTGGACAGCAGCAGTGCTCCTATTGACGACTATAATAAATATACTCCCATGTTGGGAGGTGAAAAAATTCGTATTAAGGATGGCTTAAAATTCAATGGTAGGATTAAGGACTATTATCCTGATTCAAGCATTAAACACAATGGGTATTATCAAAATGGACAGCTAATTTCTTCCTATAAAAACTATTATCCCAACGGGCAGCTGGAACGCTCATATGCAATATCTGGTACTTTTAAGCTAACAATAAAGAGCTATTACTCCACAGGAAAGCCAAAGGAATATATTGAGTATCGCAAGGATGAAATTGTGAAGTTTATTGAATACTATCCCAATGGTAATAAGGCTTCTATCGAGGAGCATGATAAGCGAAATGGCTGTTACACTTTATACGAGAATTATTATCCTGATGGCAAACTGATGTCGAGTTTGGAGCTGCTCAGCCGAAAGAAATGGAGCTATTATCAAAAAGATTATTTTTCGTCTGGAAAAGTTAAAGAAGAGGGGCCTGTTCAATATAATAAGTTCCAATATGACTATCAGCGCAACGGAATATGGAAAGAGTATAATGAGCTTGGTGCATTAATTGAAACCAAAGAATATTACAAAGGAGAAGTTATTTTATAGTCCTTTGATAGGCTCAAGGATTTTAGGTTTGTTTTTTGAACGGCCCTTCGATAGGCTCAAGGATTTTAGGTTTGTTTTTTTGGACCTTATGTTTAGAGAGTTGATTGGGTTATACGGCCCTTCGACAGGCTCAGGGACCTTCTGTTTGGTGAGTTGATTG
>JAGLCR010000028.1 GCA_023146135.1 Bacteroidales bacterium | reverse complement strand
GATTGGGTTATGCGGCCCTTCGACAAGCTCAGGGACCTTAGGTTAGTCGGTAACTGAGCTTGTCGACGGTAACTGAGCTTGTCGAAGTTAGAACTCCGAAGTGAAATGAAATTGAATGTCAGGAAATTTATCCTGAGCCATTTGTAAAGAGTAGGGTGTATCAGCAAGAAAAACATTTCTACCTTCTTTATCAAAGGCCATTTGTTGGAATTTGCGCTCAATAAAATCAGCTAATTGAGCCTCATTGTCGCTAGTAATCCAAACAGTTTTGTAAAGGCGAATAGGCTCGTATCGGCAACTAGCTCCATATTCGTGAAGCAATCGATGTTGAATTACCTCAAACTGTAAAGCTCCCACAGTGCCAATAATTTTTCTAGTGCTAGCACGACCTGTAAAGAGTTGAGCTACACCTTCATCCATCAATTGCTCTATGCCTTTAGCCAATTGCTTCGATTTCATTGGGTCAGCATTCTCGATGTATTTAAAAAGCTCTGGTGAAAAGCTGGGCAGTCCTTTGAAATGTAGTTTCTCTCCTTCAGTAATGGTGTCACCAATTTTGAAGTTTCCTGTATCGTGTAATCCAACTATATCACCTGGATAAGCCTCGTCAATCACCGATTTTTTGGAAGCCATAAATGCTGTTGGGCTTGCAAACTTCATGGTTTTGGCATTGCGCACGTGTAAATAGTTTTTATTACGCTCAAATTTTCCAGAGCATACTTTCACAAAGGCAATTCGGTCGCGATGCTTGGGATCCATATTGGCATGAATCTTAAATACGAAACCTGAAAATTTATCCTCCTCCGCTTTTACGATGCGTTCCTCAGTTTCCACAGGAAGTGGAGTAGGAGCAATATCAATAAAGCAATCTAGCATTTCTTTTACCCCAAAATTATTCAATGCACTACCAAAAAATACTGGTGCCACTTGGGCATCGAGGTAGGCCTTATTATTAAATTTAGCGTAAACTCCCTCTACCAACTCCAAATCTTCACGAAGCTGTATGGCATCTTCGCCAATATACTCTTCCAGTTCGGGGTCGTTAATATCAGTAAACTCTACCGAGTTGTTCTCCATGGCTTTTTCTCCGGGATTGAAAAGCACCAATTTCTCTTCGTACATATTATATACGCCCCTAAACTCAGGACCATCATTAATGGGCCAACTCAATGGGTGTACTCCAATTTCTAATTGGTTTTCCACCTCATCCAGCAAATCATAAGGGTCTTGGGCCGGACGGTCCATTTTATTGATAAACACAATTACGGGCGTTTTACGCATCCGGCATACCTGCATCAATTTTTTTGTTTGTGGCTCCACACCTTTGGCTCCATCAATTACAATTATTACAGAATCAACAGCCGTTAAAGTTCGAAAAGTATCCTCAGCAAAATCCTGATGACCAGGAGTGTCTAAGATATTGATTTTATGGTCGCGGTATTCAAAGCCCATAACAGAAGTAGCCACAGATATTCCACGCTGTCGCTCAATCTCCATCCAATCGGAGGTGGCCGTTTTCTTTATTTTATTGGATTTTACTGCACCAGCCTCTTGTATTGCACCACCAAATAATAGGAATTTTTCAGTTAGAGTTGTTTTACCAGCATCAGGATGGGAAACAATCCCAAAAGTGCGTCGTCTGTTTATTTCTTTTTTATTTGCCATTGATATTATTTTCGAGCGGCAAAAGTAGGGATTTTATACTTAGGTGGGTTCTTCCTATTTAAAATATTGAAAAATTATGTATGTAATCGGCTATTTCGTTATTTGATGTGCTGGTATAGGATTGAAATAATCAAAAGTTTTATAAGTAAGTAAGTATTGTTTTTATCTTATATGGTATTTCAAGTAAAGATATTATTATATGAAACTGTCAATGCATTGATAGATATATAATATAAAACTATCAATGCAATATTGGTATTAGACCTATTGTTCTATTTCTTCATTATTTAATTGGAAGATTGCTATTGTTGATTTACATGCAATAGCTTATGTTTTTTTTTTGTCTTTTAAACCAACAAATAAAATACTAGACATAAAAAAAGCGTCGGTAAATGAAAGAATACCGACGCTAAAATCTTAAAAAACAATCTAGACTAAACTATTATGCCAATCCAGTAAATCCCATAAAGGCCAAAGCTAGAATTCCACCAACGATTAGTGCAGCGGGAACACCGCGCATTCCAGCGGGCACTTCCATAAGGTCTAGATGCTCGCGAAGTCCAGAGAAAAGAATCATTGCTAATCCAAATCCTATTGAGTTTCCAACGGCAAATATTACTCCTTCAATCAAAGAATAATCTTTTTGAACGGTTAAAATTGCCACACCTAAAACGGCACAGTTGGTAGTAATAAGTGGCAAGAAAATACCCAATGCTTGATACATGGCTGGAGATACTTTTTTAAGTATAATCTCCACCATTTGCACCAATGATGCAATTACAAGGATAAATGTTATGGTTTGAAGAAATTGTAAGTCGAAGACATTAAGAATATAATGTTGAATTAGCCAAGTTACCATAGTGGCAATTGTGAGAACAAACATTACAGCACCGCTCATCCCAACGGATGTAGAGACTTTTCCTGATACTCCAAGAAAAGGGCAAACTCCAAGAAACTGCGCTAAAACAATATTGTTTACAAATACGGCAGCTATTATTATTACGATATATTCCATAATGCTATTTGTTTAATTTTCTAGTTAAAGCAATAAGATAAGCGAGCACTATAAAAGCTCCAGGGGCAAGTACAAAGGCAATCATAGTAATTGGATTACCATCCTTATCCACTGGAAAAATATGCAGTAGCGTATCAAAGATAGAATCAGAACCAAGTATTTCTCTTATTCCTCCAAGTATTGTTAGGGCAAATGTAAAACCTAATCCCATGCCCATACCATCAACGATAGAAGGCCATAACTTGTTTTTAGATGCAAAGGCTTCGGCACGACCAAGTACTAAGCAGTTTACCACAATTAAAGGTATAAATAAACCCAAGCTTTCGTAAAGTGCTTGCATATAACCTTGCATAAGTAATTCTACAATAGTTACAAATGAAGCAATGATTACGATAAAAGCGGGAATACGTACCTTGTCTGGTATGAAATTCTTTACAAGTGATACCACAATGTTTGACATTACAAGTACAAACATTGTTGCCAAACCCATTCCAAATCCATTTAGGGCTGATGTGGTTACACCAAGCGTGGGGCAAAGTCCTAATAGGAGAACAAATACGGGGTTTTCTTTAATAAAACCTTTCGTAAAATTTTGCATTTGACTACTCATTCTTTCCTCCTTTCGCTTCTAAAGCATCGTAAGCTCGTTGTGTTGCGTCGCAAAATGCTCTTGAACTAATGGTTGCTGCTGTAATTGCATCTACATTGCCACCATCTTTGGTTACTTTTAATATGTAAGTCTTTGGGTTTTTGTCATTAAACTGAATACTCCATTTGGCTTTTTTCTTATCCATTTTATCACCCAAACCTGGAGTTTCTTTATGTTCTAAAACTGCAGTATTAATAATTGTTCCATCGGGGCTAAAGCCTACCATTATTTTGAATACGCCACTAAAGCCTTTTTCAGTATATGTAGCAATGGCAGTTCCTACGAGTTCTTTATTAGCATAGGCTTCATAAAAGGTAATGGAATCTTTTCCTGTTGCGGGCATTACTTTATAAGTAATTAAAGTATCAAAAGCAGGTACCACATTACCAATGGCAGTTTCCAATTTCTTTTTCTTAGCAGCTTGTATCACATCAAAGGTTTGCATATATACAAATCCTAATGCTGCTCCGGCCACAGCTACTACTGCAAATAGCCTAGAAACCATATTTATAAAAGTTGATTCTGGTTTTTTACCCATGACTTACCTCCTCTCCAAAACGTTCTGGCTTAAATATATTATTAAGGTGAGGTACCACTGCATTCATCAATAAAATAGCAAATGAAACTCCCTCAGGATAAGCACCCCAAACGCGAATTATTATTGTTAAAATTCCTACTCCAGCACCAAATACTAATTGCCCCTTCGGTGTCATTGGTGAAGTAACCATGTCAGTGGCCATAAAAAACACTCCAAGCATCATTCCTCCAGTTACTAAATGGAATATTGGATCCACATAGGTGTTAGGGTCGTATAGCCAAAAAATTCCTGAGAAGATTACTACTGCGGCTAAAAAGCTAAGTGGAATATGCCAAGTAATAATTTTACGATAAAGCATATAAATACCCCCTAGTAAAAGTAGCAGTGCAGAAACCTCGCCAAGTGAACCACCACTTTGGCCTAAAAACAACTGAGTGTAATCGGGTATTTGATTCATTATGTCGGTCATTTTTTCTCCATTTCCAATACCTTCTTTCACAACAGCTAGAGGTGTTGGTCCGGTTACAGCATCTAGTCCCATGGGGAATATTTTATCCACAA
The DNA here is from genome assembly GCA_023146135.1 of Bacteroidales bacterium. Lineage (GTDB taxonomy): Bacteria > Bacteroidota > Bacteroidia > Bacteroidales > UBA1556 > UBA6267. Next base: position 16,491 of record JAGLCR010000028.1, on the reverse strand, counting down.
CGGGCCACGAAGTCATTTGTACAGGAAAAGAAATTAGTAAAAACACGCGGCCAACAAGGGCAGGGTTGAAAGGGTTTTTCCCCAAACCACCAAACGACATTTTTGCTACTCCAATTGCTACCAACGAGCCAATAATAATAATCCATATTGGAAGATTAGAAGGAACGTTAAAAGCTAATAAAATACCTGTTATCACAGCAGAACCATCCATAAGGTTTGGTTTTTCTTTCATGATAAATTTGGTAATTACATACTCAAAAATCACAGAAGACAGTACTGCAACCAGCGTTACCTTAATGGCTCCTAAGCCAAAATAGTAGAATGAAGCCAACATTGCAGGAACCATCGCGATGACGACTCCCCACATTAGCTTCTTTACACTCAGACCGCCATGTATATGTGGTGATCCTGAAACGGTTAATAATCCCATTGTTTATGTTTTTTTTTGTCGCATATAAGCTAATTTTATTTGCTTAATAACGACTCATGTTATATTATTTTCTTCCTCTTGTTCTAATCATAAAACCTGTGTTTGCTTTTCCCAATCGGATATTATCCAAAAGTGGTCGTCCTGAAGGACAAGTGTAAACACATGATCCACATTCAATACAGTCCATAATACGTTCTGTTTCGCAACGCTCATTTTCTCCTTGGCGTGCAATTACAGAGAGCAAGTATGGCTCAAGACCCATTGGGCAAACAGACATACATTTTCCACAGCGAATACAGTTTTGTACCGTAACTCGTTTAGACTCTTCCTTTTTAATTAGCAGTACAGCCGAAGTTCCTTTGGTTACTGCAGCATTTAAAGCTACTAATGCTTTTCCCATCATAGGGCCGCCATTAATTACTTTGCCAGTATTCTCCATATCACATTCGGCCAAAGGAAGCAAATCTGAGATGGGGGTTCCTAACCTTACCTTAAAGTTTGAAGGTTTTTTCACCGTTTTCCCTGTCACTGTTACAATGCGTTCCACCAAAGGCTTATTTTTTTGTACGGCTTCGTAAATAGCAAAGGCTGTACCCACATTATTCACTACACAGCCCACATCTGAAGGTAATTTGCCAGCAGGTATTTGACGTTTAATTAAAGCGTCAATAAGTTGTTTTTCACCTCCTTGAGGGTATTGTACTTTTAGAGGTTCAACAGATATTCCTTGATATTGGTCAGCGATTTTGCGTAAATGCTCAATGGCTTTTGGTTTATTGTTTTCTACTCCAATTATAGCTTTTTCTACGCCAGCTGCTTTCATCATAACGCGAATTCCCACCATCATTTCTTCGCCTTTTTCCAACATTAGTTGGTCGTCCGATGTGATATAGGGTTCGCATTCTACGCCATTTATAATAAGGAACTCCACACTACGACCTTCAGGAATCATATATTTAACATGAGAAGGAAAAGTAGCGCCACCCAATCCTACAATTCCGCAATCGTGAATGCGTTGGAGAATGTCTTTCTTTTCTAGTTTGATATCTTTTATAATATCATTTGAAGTGTCAATATCCTCATTCCATTCGTCGCCTTGTACCTCAATCACCACCGACTCTCTACGAAAACCTGATGAGTCGACACGAGGCTCAATCTTAGCTACTTTGCCTGATACTGGTGAGTGAATATTGGCTGATATAAAAGCTTCTCCTTTGGCGAGTAATGTGCCCACTTTTACCATTTCGCCACGTTTCACTTTCACTTTAGCTGGTGCGCCTAAATGTTGCGATAAAGGAACTACAGCCACCTTAGGCAAGGGTGCATCTTGTATTGCAGCTGATGCTGACAACTTATGCTCTGGGGGGTGAATTCCTCCTATGTTGAATGTTTTTAGTTTCATAATTGGATCTGTTTTTTCTTGATTATAGGTAAATACACTGTTTTGATTGTATTTACTTAACCACCAATCTTACCTCTTCTTTTTCTTTCTTATCAGCTTTAGGTTTGCGAGGCTTAAAGCTTATCTCGTGAATGGCATTAGTAGGACATACTTCAACACATTTACGGCAAAGTGTACATGCTTCATAATTTATATATGCCAAGAAGTTGTTTACATCGATGGCATCGAAATTACAAACCTTTACACAAGCCTTACAACCAATACATGAAACTGTACAGTTTTGTTTTGAGAGTGGTCCTTTTTCAGCATTTATACAAGCCACAAATATTCGTTTTTCTTTAGGCCCTCGATTACGAAGTTCTAAAATATCTCTAGGACAAGCTTCAACACAAGCATTACAAGCCACACAATTGACTTTTACTACTGGTAAGTTGGTCTCAGGGTCCATATACATGGCATCGAAGTCGCAGGCATCTACACATTCGCCGCCACCCAAACAACCAAACTGACAGCCGCCTGTACCTGCGGTTAAGCTTGTGGTGAAAGAGCAAGTCATATCACCGTCATATTCAAACTTAGGAATGGAGTTCTTGACAGAACCATTACATCGAAGAACAGCAATTTGAGGAGCCTTTTCAGGAGCTTCTACGCCAAGAATTGGAGCCAATGATTTCATTAAATCATTTCCTCCAACGGGACAAAAGAAACCTTCCATGGTTCCAGCTTTTACCATGCTTTCGGCAAAAGCTCGACATCCTGCATAACCACAACCACCACAGTTGGCTCCAGGCAATGCCTCATCTACATCGTCAATCTTCGGATCTTCGATGACTTTGAATTTTTGCGCAATAAAATATAAAATTATTGCCGCTAAAACACCAATGGCACTGAGTACAATCAGCGCGCTTACTATTGAATTATCCATTTAATCATCTTTGATAATTATACTATCAATTATTGCGGCAAAAGTATAAACTATCAGTCAATTAGCTTCATTTATTGGATATAAATTCTAGTTTTGTATCGTACAGTCAATCTGTACGTTAACAGTTGCTAATTTAGGTCTCTAATTATTCAGATTTCTATATGTATGATTCATTGTTTGTTATGTTCTATTTAGAAGGCTTCTAAATTTTGAACAAATATAGAATTTGATATATATGAGTGTAATTAAGTAAAATACAAGAAGATATGATTTATTTTATTTGAAATGAAAAGCGATTGCGAATGGATTTTCTAAATAAGAAAACCATAAAATAATAAGGAATTAGCATGGCCAATGATATTAAACCTGCTATGCCTTGGTTATCGGTAAAAGAGAGTATAGTGATTAAAGTAATGAGTAATATTAAAAAAGGGAGTAAGTATCCTATAAATACAGCAGTAAAACCCTGATTTTGATTTAATGCAACAACAACACGATCGCCAATCTTAAAGGATTGATTCTTATTATTTCTCACCTCTACAATTTTCTCTTCAATATCGGATACAGAACAACTTGAATTTGCGGAGCAAGAAACACAGCCTGCCATTGCAATTATCCGAACGTAAATTGTATCGGTGTCGATACTGTCGACAAAGCCATCGTGGGTGATTTGATTTTGTGTTTTCATTTGTGCTTTTATATTTGCGGCAAAGATATATTATACTTGGACGTGAAAGTTAAAAGTCTAAGTAAATTTGAGCAAAATAAAATAATTTTTATGCTTCAAATGTTAAATCTTTTTATGATAGCATCGGCTACGCGAAAGGCATTGGCATAGATAGTCCAAGTGTAGGTTACGCTACCGCCTGTGGGCATAAAACTGCCGTCGCTTACATATAGATTATCCACTTCATGTGCCTTGCAATTAATATCTAATACCGAGTTTTTAGGGTCTTTGCCAAAACGACAGCCTCCGGCTTGAAGATTTGATGGCGCACTACCGTTGATATTACTGCTGATATTTTTTGCACCCATTATTTCTAATATTTCTTCACACTTTTCCGCAATATATTCACCTACTTTTAAATCGTGTTTGTGATGTCCCAATCGAATGCGAGCCACTGGGTCTCCCCATTTGTCTTTTACTTCAGGGTCAAGGCTTACAAAACAATCATCGTTAGGTTGCCAATCCACAAATATTTCAAATTTCAGGCGGCGTAAATCATTGAAGTAGTGATATATTTTTTTCTTTAGTGCTGAACCGTAAACCAAATCCCCATCTGCATTCCATTTCCTACGTATGCTTCGTCCAATTGGATTGGCGTGTTCAAAAAGAAAATCCACACTGCCACCTTTAGTCATGGTGCCATCCTCTTGTGGTATTTCATAAAAGTGATGCAAGCCACGATTTACAAATACTCCCGGAATAGATAGTTTTTTTGCATCATTGTCAGTAAGGTCTTTATAATGAAGATATCCAGATCCAATACCTCCAGCCGAAAAAATCAAGTTCTTTCCTACTTGACCATTATTGTTGGCTAGCCCATTTGGGAAGTCTTCATTTTTGCTCATTAATAATAGTCGAGAGCTTTCAATGGCTTGAGCAGCCACAACAAATATATCGGCTTTAATAACATGATTTCCTCCATCAATATCATGATAGTGAGCTTCAACAACTTTTCCTTTACCATTTGTTTTTAGATGAAATACTTTGGCATTGGGAGTTACTTTACAATTACCTGTTTCCAGAGCGATATTGATGAGTGCTGCTCTAGAACTACCTTTTGCGTCGGAAGAACATCCGTAGCTACCACAATAGTTTGAGTAATAACATGGCATTCGTTTTTCACTTGCCTGGCTTAATATGGCACGGGGAACGGGAATCATTGTATAACCTAATTCACCAGCAGCTTTATCAATCCATTCAGAAACAATATTTTCAGCCAATGGGGGAAAAGGAAATTTAGGCTGCGAACGTGGCTCTTGATATTTATGATTAACTAGACGGCCTGAAACACCCACAATTTTTTCTACTTTGTCAAAATAGGGCTCCATGTCATTGTAATCAATTGGCCAATCCACCACATTAGATCCTTCAATTGGGCCATATTTTGAGAGTAACTTAAAGTCCATCTCTTTCATGCGGTGAAAATATCCGCTCATAAAATTGGATGATCCTCCCACGCAGCTCCCATTCCAGAAATCATTTCCTGTGTCGAAATTTGATTTGGCAACCCACTGATTTTTATGGTCTTTTTTTTCCAAAACTTGCGGCTCGTCCATTAAGTTGGGCGTAACCACTGAGCGTCGGGTGAGCGCAATTTCATCTTTGCTAAAATCTTTTGTTTCAAACCATGGGCCTTTCTCAAGTACGATTACTTGAAATCCGGCTTTTGATAATTCGTAAATTATAGGACCAGCTCCAGCGCCACTACCAATTACACATGCGATTTTTTTTGCCATAGTACTTATGATTTTTTGTTGTGCTGAATCGTGTTTAGTATTGTTGGGTAAATCTGTTGTTCTGTGGGTTGAGGAAATCCAGCATTATGATTGAGCCATTTCCAACCTATGCCATCCGGGTTTGAACCGTAGTTTGGATTAGCAAACATAGACTCAAAAATTAGAGTAAGTAATTTTGAAAGCCATGATTGCCCCCAGTCCATTAGTGATATTTGGGCAATGAGTTCTTCTTGTTGTGCTTTTGTAATATCAATAAACTTTTTTTTGTATTGCTTCTTGCATCTGTTGTTTAAGCGTGAAAACCCTTTAATGATTTGTGTTCCGTCCCAAGGGTCGATTCTGTCGTCCTTAAGTACCCATATAAGGTAGCTGTCAGATTTTAGTTGACTTGCACCTGGCCCAAATTCGTCTTCAGGAAAAATAATATTTTGAACATCTTGAATAAATTTTAATTCAATAGTATAAGTTTTATCACCAATCTTTATTAATACTTCGTCTAATTCTGTTGTTTGAACACAAGAAACTGCAAATGGAATTTGGCTCATTAATCCAATTGTTAAAGCTCCTTTAATAAACTTTCGTCTAGAGAAATGCCAATCCGATTCCGTTTTATTTTGCATAATGAGTATTATTTAATTGCATAGCGTTTATTGCTTGTTAAAATTTGCTATTGATTGTTATTTTTTTAATCTTTGTGCAAATTAATTATAATTATTAACAAAAATACGAAAACAATGAAAATGAAAAGATTTACATGGGTTTTAGGCGTTATATTTATGGGAGGAGTATTGATTACTTCAATGACGTCATGTGGTAATGCAACAGATGGTACAGATGCAGACACTGTAGTGCTAGGAACTGAGGAGCCAGCAAGTGTTGATGATGCTGCTGTTGATATAGATGCGGCAAGTGATGTTATAAGTGATGATGCCGAAAGTACTGACAGTAAATGTGGGGGTGCTGATGCCACTGATGCCACTGATAAAGCTGCAGAAAAAGAAGAAATATTAAAAGGAGAAGTGGAAGCTCCAATGACAGATAAGGAGAAAGAATTATCTAAGAATGATCCTATTGAAGATGATGTTAAAACTCTAGGCAAAGAAGAAAAAGCTGCGCCAAAGAAGAATACTGTTGAGAAAAAATGTGGAGGTAAATAGGCTTCATTGAATTTATAAAAAAAGGCGATATCATTTTAATGGTATCGCCTTTTTAGTATTTTGTATTTTAGATTAATCATTATCAGCCAGATGTAAATCGTGACCCATTCGATCTTGTTTGGTCTTCATATACCTAATGTTATGTGGGCTTGGAGGTATGATAAGAGGAAGAACTTCCACAATTTCTATACCGTAGGAGTTAAGCCCTACTTTTTTAGTATGGTTATTTGTCAATAAGCGAATTTTAGTGGCATTCAAATCTCGAAGAATTTGTGCACCAACACCATAATCACGTTCATCGTCCTTAAATCCCAATTGTAAGTTGGCATCCACCGTGTCTACACCTTGCTCTTGAAGGTGATAGGCTTTTAGTTTGTTTAGTAAACCAATTCCTCGTCCTTCTTGATTCATATAAAGCACAATCCCTTTTCCTTCTTTCTCAATCATCTTCATCGACTCGTGAAGCTGTGGACCGCAATCACACTTGCAGCTGCCAAATATATCTCCGGTTACGCAAGATGAATGTACACGAACAATAATAGGTTCGTCTTTTTTCCACTCGCCTTTTACCAAAGCCAATTGTGGTTTGCCATCAGAAAGTTGTTTATATGCATGTAGCATAAAATCACCATATTCAGTAGGCATAGTTACTACTTCTTCTTTGGATATAATACTTTCGTTTTTAATACGGTAGGCGATAAGGTCTTTAATAGAAATCATTTTCAGATTGAAGCGGTCGGCAATTTTAAATAATTCAGGTAGTCGAGCCATGCTGCCATCTTCATTCATGATTTCGCAAATAGCGGCTGTGGGTTCTAAACCTGCAAGCCGAGCAAGATCGATTGAAGCTTCGGTATGACCCGCACGACGTATTACGCCATTGTCTTTAGCCATTAAAGGAAAAATATGACCAGGACGGCTAAATCGCTCTGCTTTAGTTTTTGGATTTGCCATGGCTTTCAGTGTTTTGGCACGATCCATCGCTGAAATACCGGTGGTTACGCCATCACCTAAAAGGTCAATGGAAACCGTAAAGGCAGTTTCTTTGGGGTCAGTATTGCGTCCAACCATCATTTCCAAGTTCAATTCTTTGGCTCTTGATTCGGTGATGGGAGCGCATATTAATCCTCGGCCATGAGTAGCCATAAAGTTTACAATTTCTGGAGTAATGTTTTCAGCAGCAGTAATAAAATCACCCTCGTTTTCACGATCTTCATCATCTACTACTATTACTACCTTTCCAGCTTTGATTTCATCAATAGCTTCCTCTATTTTATCTAATTTTCTTTCCATTATTCCTTGCACTAAAATTAATGCGCAAAGGTAATATATTTCGTTTGATTTTGGTTCGAATAGCAAAGTTTATATTTATCAAAAAATGCAGGTTTTTGGACAATGCTTCTTAAGGTGTTTGTATTATTCCAGCTAAAACAATCTTGCTATGGTTCACCATACTAATAACTATCATATTTGGTGAAAAAGTAAAAAGAAAAAGATAGATTTGTTGTCTATTTGCAGATATATTAAATATGAATAAATGAGGAAATCTAAATTAAAAATAAATAGAGGTCTTATTTTGGCTTTTATCTTGCCATATCTATTATCATCCTGTCATTACGATAATTATGATGACTTGGTAATTCAGGGAGCTGCATGTGATACAATTTCCTTGACATATTCTGTAGATATTGCACCTATTATGAGTTCACATTGTACGTCATGTCATGGAGGCGCTGCTCCAGCTGCTAACATTGCTTTAGAGAATTATAGTGATGTTAAAGTTTCTGCTTTGAATGGGGGATTGCTGGGTACGGTGGAGCATGCTTCGGCTTGGTCACCCATGCCGAAAAATCAACCTAAGCTTGTTGATTGTACCATAAGTAAGCTAAATGCTTGGATAAATCAGGGGGTGAAAGAATAGAGGTATGATTGATAGAATTATATATAGGTTTCTTTTCTTGCTGGTAATTTTATTAGTTACAACTTCATTATTAAGTGCTCAGGAGAAAGATTTTATTGGACAGAATGAAACCTTCGGTGCCACCCGTATTTCGCTTACTCAATCTGTAGAGCCCACCATCAAAGGACAGCTGGTTTTGGATATACAACATCAGTTTGGGCCTATTAATAGTGGGATTCAGGAGTTTTTTGGATTGGATCAAGCGACCACGCGATTGGGCTTGACCTATGGCGTTTTTGATTGGTTGAGTATTGGGGTTGGGCGCACAGGTTTGTATAAAACATACGATGGTTCGGTGAAAGCTCGAATATTTCGACAAAATAAAGATGGGGGAATGCCCTTGACCTTAAGCTATTTTGGAAATGTCGGTATTTATACTACGCCATGGAATTATGATAATGTGCCTTATGATATTTCACATCGCTTAAGCTATGTCAATCAACTACTAATTGCTCGACGTTTTGGTGATCATCTTTCGGTGCAAATAAGTCCAACATTTATTCATCGTAATTTTGTGGAAAGCCGCGAGGCCGATAATGATGTTTGGAATATGGGAATGGCTGTACGCTATTTATTTGCTGAAAAATATAGTGTAACAGTGGATTATCACTATTTACTATCTAAATATACTGCTGACAATTATAATAATTCATTGACCATTGGATTTAATATTTTGACGGCAGGACATGTGTTTTCCTTATTTGCGTCCAATTCATTGGGCCTTGTCGAACAGCAGTTTATACCTATGACAAAGGGGTCGTGGCTTGATGGAGATATTCATTTTGGCTTTACTATTTCGCGAAGTTTTACCATTGTAGAACCTGATTATTTTTAATGGGAAGGTCATTTTCCTAATAAATATTACCATAGGTGATCTTTACAATGATTTATCCTACTTTTGTTAGTAGCAAAATAAATTTAAAATTAATTAATATTACTAAACGATGAAACGAACAATTACAATTTTAGTACCCGCTATGCTGTTTGTATTTTCCATGTCATTTATGTTTGATGTAGAGAAAATAGAGGAGCCTTCAAAAGCTATTTCTTCAACTTCTTCGAAACTAGAAATGCCAGAAAATATCAAAGGTATTCTAGATAAGTCATGTATGGGTTGCCATAATGATGCCTCCACAAGTACCAAAGGTAAGATGAAATTGAATTTTGATAAGTTTAATAATGGAAAATATTCAACAGGCAAACAAATAGCCAAGCTTAATGGAATAGTAAAGTCTTTAACAAAAGCAAAAATGCCACCAAAGAAATTTTTATCAAAATATCCAGACCGTGCTTTGAGTGCTGACGATTCTAAGGCTTTAAGCGATTGGGCAACAGCACAGGCAACGAAATTGGCAGGTGAATAATACTTATTAAAGATCCTTTATGTTATGAGTAAAAAGAAAAGTTTGATTTGGTATTCCATAATTGGAATTTTTATTTTAATGCAGGTGTATCCTGTTAGTCAGCCCGAAGTAGTTAAGGAAAACCCCAATGACTTATTGGTGACTACGCAAGTGCCTGATAATATTGCTGTAATGCTCAAAGAGTCTTGCTATGATTGTCATTCTAACGAAACTATTTATCCTTGGTATTCTTACGTTGCCCCAGTAAAATGGTTGGTGAATCGTGATACCCGACTAGGACGCGAAGAGTTGAATTTTTCCAACTGGGCGAGTATGAGTAAAATGGATCGAGCTACAGCTTTAAGTGATATTAGTGATGAGGTTTCAGAAGGCGATATGCCCATGAAAATATATCCTATAATGCATGCTGAGGCGAAACTAAGTGATGAAGATCGACAGGCTATTGTTGATTGGGCTGATGAATTGACAGAAGCTTTATTTGACTAAAAGATTAATAAAATACAATAATAGAAAAGGCCTCAAATCATAATATTTGAGGCCTTTTTTTTATGATGAAGTAGCGATAATTCACGAATCATCGCTACTAAATGATATCAATCAATTTACATCTCACGAATGGTAGCTTGCGCAGCAGCCAAACGAGCGATAGGTACACGGAATGGAGAACAAGAAACATAATCAAGTCCTACACGGTGACAGAACTCAACAGAACTTGGCTCACCGCCATGCTCACCACAAATTCCTAATTTGATGTCAGGGCGAGTTTGACGTCCTTTGTCAACAGCCATTTTAACCAATTGTCCAACACCTTCTTGGTCTAATACCTCGAATGGATCATGCTTAAGCAATCCTTTTTCAAGGTAAACAGGCAAGAATACTCCAGTATCGTCACGAGAATAACCAAATGCCATTTGTGTTAAATCGTTAGTTCCAAATGAGAAAAATTCAGCAGATTTTGCAATCTCGTCAGCGGTAAGTGCCGCACGAGGAATCTCAATCATGGTACCCACAAGATGCTCAATAGTTTCGCCTGTTTCGGCAAATACTTTTTTGATAGTATCGCGAACGATATCCTCTTGCATCTTCATCTCGGCATAGGTTCCTGTTAAAGGAATCATTATTTCTGGCATAGCAACAACGCCTCTCTTTTTAAGAGCGATTGCGGCACCAATAATTGCGCGAGTTTGCATTACAGTAATTTCAGGGTAAGTGTTTCCTAAACGACAACCTCTATGACCTAACATTGGGTTAGATTCATGCAAACTATCAACTTTCGCTTTAATTTCTTCAAGTGAAACGCCCATTTCATCAGCCATTTCTTGTTGTCCTTTTTCATCATGAGGTACAAACTCGTGCAAAGGTGGGTCGAGTAAACGAACCGTTACTGGTAAATCGTGCATTGCTTCGAAAATACCTTCAAAATCTTTCTGTTGAATAGGCAATAAAGCATCTAATGCTACCTCACGTCCTGCTAAATCTTCGGCAAGAATCATTTTACGCATGGCAACAATTTTTTCGCCTTCGAAAAACATATGCTCAGTACGGCAAAGTCCAATTCCTTGAGCACCAAAGTCACGAGCTACGATAGAATCGCGAGGAGTGTCAGCATTAGTACGAACATACATACGTGAATACTTATCCGCTAATTCCATTAAACGTCCAAAATCGCCGCTTAATTCAGGATCGATAGTTGCGATAGTTCCGCTATAAAGTTCACCTGTAGACCCGTTTAGTGATACCCAGGTTCCTTCTTTGAATAGTTCGCCATTGATAGTTAATGTACGAGCTCTATAATCTATTTTCAATTCGCCAGCACCAGAGATACAGCATTTACCCATTCCACGAGCTACAACAGCAGCGTGAGATGTCATACCACCACGGGCAGTTAAAATACCATTGGCAATATTCATTCCCTCTAAATCTTCAGGAGAAGTTTCGATACGTGCTAAAATAGCATTCTCATATTTCTCACACTCATCAGCAAAGAAAACTAACTGTCCAGTTGCAGCACCAGGAGATGCAGGCAAACCTTTTGTTAAGACAGTGGCTTCTGCCATGGCGTCTTCATCAAAAACAGGGTGTAATAATTCGTCCAATTTGTTAGGCTCAACTCTCATTACAGCCTCTTTTTCGTCTATTCTGCCTTGGTCAAGCATTTCGATAGCCATGCGAACCATTGCAGCGCCAGTACGTTTTCCGCTACGAGTTTGCAACATCCATAATTTACCATCTTGAATAGTAAATTCGATATCTTGCATATCATTATAATGGTCTTCAAGTTTTTGCTGAATATCCATTAGCTCTGCGTACATTTTCGGCATAACCTCTTCTAGAGAAGGGAAGTTGGAGGCTCTTTTTGCTTCTGCAACACCTTGTAATGTGGCCCAACGTTTTGATCCTTCTAAAGTAATTTCTTGAGGAGTTCTAACACCTGCAACTACATCTTCACCTTGAGCATTAATTAAATACTCTCCGTTGAATATATCTTCACCAGTACCTGCATCACGAGTAAAGGCAACACCTGTTGCTGAATTATCACCCATATTACCATAAACCATAGCTTGTACGTTTACAGCAGTTCCCCATTCACCAGGTATTTTATTCATTCGGCGGTAGTAAACAGCACGGTCAGTTTCCCATGAATCGAAAACAGCCATTACTGCGCCCCATAGTTGATCCCAAGGATCATCTGGAAAAGTTTTACCTGTTTGTTTTGTTACTGCAGTCTTAAAATCAGCAACTAATTCTTTTAAGTCATCAACAGTGAAGTCAGTATCTAATTCAATACCTCTTTTCTTTTTAAGATTGTGCATAATCTCCTCGAAAGGATCTTCATCTTCTTTGTTTTCAGGTTTCATACCTAAAACAACATCACCGTACATTTGCACAAATCGTCGATACGAATCCCAAGCAAAGCGGTCATTGCCTGATTTTTTAGCAATACCTTCTACAGCTTCATCATTCAATCCAAGGTTAAGAACGGTGTCCATCATACCCGGCATTGAAACTCTTGCTCCAGAACGAACTGATAGTAACAAAGGGTTTTCTTTATCACCAAATGTAGTTCCTAGAATAGCTTCAGTGTTTTTTACAGCAGCTACAACCTCAGCTTTTATAAGCTCAACGGCTTTGTCTTTGCCAATTGTGTTGTACTCGGTACAAACATCAGTAGTAATAGTAAATCCTGGAGGAACTGGTACGCCAATCAAATTCATTTCGGCAAGGTTAGCACCTTTACCACCCAACAGGTTTTTCATGTCTGCTTTTCCTTCGGCTTTTTTGTCTCCGAAAGTATAGACTCTTTTTGTATTTCCCATGATTATGGTCTTTATATTAAGTATGTTATTATTTTCAATTTTGGGCTACAAATATAGCAAAATTAGATTTGCCTTTGAGCTCTATTAATGACAATAATTATTGAGTTAACTTTTTTTAAGAGCTTCATTAAGAATGTGTTTTTTAAGCTTATTATAATCTACAAATAGCACAAAGCCTGTTAAATATTTTCAAATTAGGTAGCCAAATTATTCTTACCTTGCAGCCCTTTTCAAAGGCAAATTAAATGAGATTTATTAAAACATAAAACAAATACTATGGTAGATTTTAGATTAGAAAATAAGGAGATTGAGATACAAGAAAAGTATCGCGATTTCACTAATAGATTGATTATTCCTAATGCAAGAAAATATGATCTTTCAGCAGAATTCCCTTGGGAAGTAGTTAAGGCTGCATATAAGGAAGGTATAATGAACGGGCCTCTTCCAACAGAGTTTGGAGGAAATGGATATAGTTTATTTCAAGGTGCATTAGCGGCTGAGGAATTAGGCGCTGGTTGTATTGGAATTGGAATTGGAATTGAGGCAAATACATTAGCCTTAACACCACTTTTATTGGCTGCAAATGAAGCTCAGCAAAAAGAGTTTTATGGTCGTATTAATGAGGAGCAAGGAGTTGCTGCTTATGCTTTGACTGAGCCAAATGCAGGTTCTGATGTTCAGGGAATTAAAACTACTGCCATCAAAAAAGGAGATAAATATATTATTAATGGTCATAAGCGATTTATTACCAATGCTGAGGTTTCAACCTTTTTAACTGTTTTTGCATTGACTGATCCTGCACGAGGAAGTCGTAGCTTATCTGCTATTGTTGTTCCAACAAATGCTCCCGGTGTTGAGATTAAGCCTCACGTAATGAAAATGGGTCAGCGTGCCTCTGTTCAGAACGAGATTATATTTACTGATGTGGAAGTGCCTGTATCAAATCTTTTGGGACAAGAAGGACATGGTTTCTTAATTGCAATGAAAACATTTGACCGTACTCGTAATGGAGTAGGAGCTTTGGCTCTTGGTGCTTCGCGTGCTGCTTTCGAAACCGCTCGTGATTGGGCAAAGAAACGTATTCAGTTTGGTAAGCCTATTGCTGCCCAGCAAGTGATTGCTTTTATGTTAGCTGATATGGCTACTAGTATTGAAGCTTCTCGTGGTTTGATTTGGAAAGCGGCTACCGCCTACGATCAAGGCTCAAGACAAGCGTCTCAACTTTCAGCAATGGCTAAACTTTATGCTTCGGATGAGGCTATGAAGATTGCTGTTGATGCGGTTCAGGTTATGGCTGGTGACGGTTATTGCCAAGATTACTTAGTAGAAAAGATTATGCGTGATGTTAAATTGAATCAGATTTACGAAGGAACAAATCAGGTTCAACGTTTAGTTATTTCAAAGAGTGTTTTGAAGTAATAGTTGTTTGATTATAGAATGATGGCCGAATTATTAGAGATAATTCGGCCATTTTTTTTGTTCTCTTGGATAAACTATACAGTTGCTATAAACTTTAAGTCACATCTATGGTAAGGCTAAGGGTTTAGCTTTTCTATGTGAAATGCTATTTTTAATAATGCTAGAGATTATTTAAAACAAAAAAAAGGCTGTTGATTTATCAACAGCCTTTTGTAAAAGGAAATCAATGTTTAATTAATATCCCAGAATAGTTTTGTTGCTTGAAAGTCACCACCAATAGCGGAAGCAGCAGCAGCACGGTTTGCACCATTAAGCGTTTGCTCGTTTACTGGATAAGTATAACGGTTAGGAAATATTCCAGGTCCATTATAGTTTTCTGGTGGATCATTAAATGTAGGCGTATCAATACGTCTCCATGTTGTCCAACCGAAGAAACCTCTATTATAATATGCTATCCATGCTTGTACACCAATACTATTGATATCAGAATAAGCATTATTAGCTAGATAAGCAGATGCTGTTGCTGCATCGCTTCCCCAATACTCGAAAGAAGAGGTTACAGCAGCATCATAATATGCAGCAGCACCAGAAACTCCACCTAGACCTTTATCAGCAGCCTCGGCAAGGTAAAACTGAATCTCAGTATAATCCATCAATACACATGGGAATGCAGGGTCTTTTAAAGAACCATTAATATGTGAATATGCAGGATAAGAGTTACTAGCTCCATATATACCACCTATAAATGCTTCAGAAGCAATGGTGTCTTTTACTTTAGTATAGTATAAATCTAAACGAACGGTGTCGTCCATAGAAAGCATTAGGTCTACCATAGTGTTAGTCGCAACAAAGTCATGACGTCCACTAGCTACTAAATCTATATACAATGGGTTAGTATTAGGAGAAGCTCCTAAATAATTGAACAATGCATTATCATCATTAGAAGCAAAAACTCCTGCCGAAGCTTCAGTAATAGCAGTATTTACATCAATACCGTTAGGTGCATCAGCAATATGGATAGCCATTTTAAGCTTCAATCCATTGGCAAACATTAACCATTTTGCATCATCACCATTATAGATAATATCAGCTACACCAAAGCTACCAGCACCAGCACCAGCTGTTAAAGTAGCAATAGCTTTATCTAAATCAGCAAATAAGCTTTTGTAAATAGCTACAGCATCATCATATACAGGGATAACATTATCGATATCCAAAGCTTCAGTATAAGGTATGTTACCAAACATATCTACCAAACGATTATAAGTATAAATACGATGAAGATCAATAATAGCTTTTTTATTAGCTAACATCTTTTTATCAACATCAAGTACAGGAGCTGGCTCTGTGTCCAAAACCTTTACACTTTCTTGAAGATCCATTAATACATCTCTATAAAGATTACGAAAAGCATTCTGCGGAATATTACGGTTAATAATATTGTAGTTCGCCTCATCAGTATAGGTAGTTTCAGTAACGTATTGAGCAAATAACTTAAATACATTAGTATTTACGTTAATACTCGCTAATTGGTCTGCTAAGTTTCGTTGAGCATTGGTAAACAATGTCTCAGACGGAACCACTGTTGGTCTTTTAGTATCCTCGTTCATGTCTTCAAGTTTTGTACATGAAGATGTAACGATTAATACCAAAAATATATATAATATTTTTTTCATATCTCTATATTTAGAAAGTTAAGTTAACATTAATTCCGAAATTACGTGTTGTTGGCATAACTCCTGATTGGTTACCTTGTAAGTTACCAGAACTTGCACCTGCTTCAGGATCTGCATCTGGTAAATTCTTATGGATAATCCAAAGGTTAGATCCAACAAATGAGAAGGTTGCTCCTTGAATGAAAGACTTATTATCTTTCTTCATTTTCAATCTGTACGAAAGTACAACTTCTCTAAGTTTGATGTATGTTGCATCATAGATATAACGCTTATTTGGGTTACGTGCATAACCAAATGCAGAATAACGATCACCATTGATACGGATATTATTAGTACTACCATCTGTGAATACGCCATCTTGAAGAATTCCACCAGAGT
>JAGLCR010000027.1 GCA_023146135.1 Bacteroidales bacterium | reverse complement strand
GGTTCAGTCAAACCAAAGCCCCATAATCCTTCACCTGTACACAGCTTGGGAAGATATTTCATCTTTTGCTCCTCGGTGCCATAATAGTATAGAGGCCCAATTCCCAATGAGTTGTGAGCGGCTAAAGTGGCGGCGTGAGATCCATCTACACGAGCTAGTTCTTCAACAGCAATGATATATGAAAGCGTGTCCATTCCTTGTCCACCATATTTTTCAGGTAGGTACATTCCGAAAAGACCAAGTTCTCCAATTTTTTTTGTTAGTTCGATTGAAAACTCTGCGCGCTCATCCAGTTCTTGAGCAAGAGGTTTTATCTCACGTTCCGCGAAATCTCTTACCGTTTCGCGAATCATTTGTTGTACTTCTGTTAATTCAAAGTTCATCTTATTCTTATTTTATACGTTTGCGCCAATTTATGAATTGGCTTTACAATTATATATTTATAATTCTTCTTCTTCGACTAGTGCAATCAATACCTGCGAATTGTCCACCATGTCTCCTTCACTTACTTTCACTTCTTCAATTGTGGCATCGCGATGAACAGTTAAGCTGTTTTCCATTTTCATGGCTTCCACCACAATCAAGGAATCACCTTTACTTACTTTATCGCCAGCCTTTACATTCAGCTTAATTACTTTACCAGGCATTGGTGACTTTATACTATCGCTTCCTGCAGCATCTGCCTCAGAAATGTAGAAGTCAGTATTTACCAGATGGTCGGCACGAGAAAATTCGTAGAGATTACCTTTAAAGCTTAGATGATTTACTCCATGCTCGTCCACTGAAATAAATAGGGAGTAAGGTTTATTATTTATATTTAATTCAATATAATTTTCCTCTTGATATTTATGCTCAGCAATGATTTTCATACCATTGATTTCCATGTCATAAATATTATTTTCTACCTTATTTACCTTAACCTTAAATTCTTTTTCGTCCATATTAAGCGCAATTTCCATTGCAATGCGCCAATATCCAATCTTATTCCATACGCTAGTTTTTTGCACTTGACGCGAATTCATGTCATGGATTAAATATGCTGCTGCTAGATGCTCAATTTCAGCTCCATTTTTTGATTTTTGAATAGCATCCAATATTTCATCTGTACGCTCGTCACAAAAGTTAGTGGATATTTCATTCACTGTAAATGCCTTATGTCGAAGCATTTCAATTAAATAAGGAATATTATTCTTAATTCCGTGTACAATAAACTCTTGAAGAGCGACATCTAGTTTTGCAATTGCATCTTCACGATTATCAGCATAACAAATAAGCTTACTCACCATTGGGTCGAAAAAGCTATGAATGGTTGTAGCACGATCAATTCCTGAATCTACACGCACACCAACTCCTTCAGGCTCTTCATAGTAAATAATATCTCCAGGTGCTGGACGGAAATCGTTTTCTGGATCCTCAGCATATATACGCGCCTCAATAGCGTGTCCTGTTTGAGAAATTTCCTCTTGGGTAAATCCCAATTTATTTCCGGCAGCAACCAAAATTTGCTCTCGTACAATATCAATTCCAGTTACCATTTCGGTAACTGGGTGCTCAACTTGTACACGAGTATTCATTTCTAAGAAATAGAAATTCAAGTCTTTATCTACCAAAAACTCAATCGTTCCTGCATTGTCATAATCAATGGCTTGTGAAATGGCCACTGCCGCTGCACCCATTTTCTCACGTGTAGCTTGATCCAAAGTAGGCGAGGGGCTTTCTTCAATTATCTTTTGGTAACGGCGCTGAATAGAACATTCACGTTCGTAAAGATGAACGACATTTCCATGCTTGTCGCCAATAATTTGAATTTCAATATGGCGAGGTTCCAAAATATATTGCTCAATAAAAACTTCTTCATCACCAAAATAAGCCTTGGCTTCACGAGAAGTAGCTATTATGGTTTCTTCCAAATCATTAAGGTCGTTAACAATTCGCATACCTTTTCCACCACCACCTGCGGCAGCTTTAACTAAAATAGGCAATGGAATATTTTTGGCCGCATCGATTAATTCCTGATGTGTTCCAACAGCTCCTTTGGTCATGGGAGTCCCCAATTTTGTAACAAAAGCACGTGATTCTACTTTATTACCCATCAACTGTATGGCACGTAGTGAAGGCCCAATGAAAGCAATTCCTTCTTTCTCACAAGCATTTACTATATCAGGGTTTTCTGCCAAGAAACCATAACCAGGATGAATGGCATCACTTCCAGATTGTTTAGCGATGTCGATTATTTTATCCACATTCAAATAGGTGTCGCTTAACTCTTGCTCGCCTAAATAATAGGATTCGTCGGCCATTAAAACATGCAGGGCTTCCGCATCAGGCTTCGAATATACTGCTACAGTACGGATTCCCATTTCTCTCGCCGAACGAATTACCCGAATGGCAATTTCACCACGGTTGGCTATTAGTATTTTTTTGAATAATTTCATATGTTTAAAACATTTTTCATTTGAAATGGAACGCTGATGATACAGATTTTACTGATTTTCGCTGATTAAAAACTCTGTTATTTTCATTGTTCTGTTCTTAGTTTACTATTTAATAATAATTTAGTCAGAGGATATTCAGATTGAGGCGGATGATTATTTTTGATTTGGGAGTCCGTCAGCTGACGGATGACTAAATCAAAAAATGCATCCAACGAAGAGCTGGACATTCTCTAGCTAAATTAGACCCATGAGGGTTTACGTTTTTCTAGGAATGCCGACATTCCTTCCTGACCTTCTTCTGAAGCACGAATATCAGCAATCATTTTTGCTGTATAATCTACAGCCTCATCCAAAGTTAATTTATTGGAGATATCAAACAATAGATTCTTACAATGACTCATGGCTTTTGGCCCGCTGGTTTTAAGCAGCCCAACAACCTCTTCCAAATGCTTCTCTAATCCATTGGCATCAAACGACTCATTTACTAATCGATGACGAGCAGCCTCAGGTCCATTAAAACGTTTTCCAGTAAGCATCAATTCTTTGGAGCCATACTCACCTACGCGCTTAGTAACATATGGCGAAATACAAGCTGGTACAATTCCAATTTTTACCTCGCTTAATGAGAAGGTAGTATTATCATCAGCATAAGCAAAATCGCAGGCTGCTAAAAGTCCATTTGCACCTCCGATTGCAGCTCCATGAACTACGGCAATTGTGGGTTTGCTGCAAGTATAAATTCCATAAAAGCACAGTGAAAGGTTTAAGCTTTCCTTATAATTGTCATCATAAGAATATTTGGCTACATCTCGCATCCAGTTGAGATCAGCACCTGCACAAAACGACTTGCCTCTACCACGCAACATCACGATACGAATACCATCATGATTCTCAATTTCCTTAAATATTTCAATCAATTCGGCAATCATCACTTCATTGAAAGCATTATGTATTTCCGGACGATTAAGCCATACAATGCCTACTTCATCCTTTATTTCTAATTCTATTGTTTTGTATATTTTCATTTGATTCTATTTGTCTAAACATTTGTTTTATTATATTATTCGGCCCTTCGACAGGCTCAGGGTCCTTAACTCGGTAGTTGTCCTTCGACAGGCTCAGGAACCTTACCTTGTCGAAACTCGGCAGTTGTCCTTCGATAAACTCAGGAACCTTGCCTTGTCGAAACTACATTCTAAAGATTCCATAATCAGTCTTGTCAAATGGCTTATTTAATGACATGGCAATACCCATAGCAATGGCTTTACGAGTATCCACTGGATCTAAAATACCATCGTCCCAAAGTCGTCCCGTACTATAATAAGCCGAGCCTTCATATTCATATTTTTCCAAAATACTATTGCGTAATTTCTCAATATCTGCGGCTTTCATTTCCTCGCCACGAGCACGTAATTGGTCTTGTTTTACTTGAATCAAAACCCCAGCAGCTTGCTCACCACCCATTACCGATATCTTGGAGTTTGGCCACATAAACATTAATCTTGGATCGTAAGCACGACCTGCCATAGCATAGTTTCCAGCACCAAACGAACCGCCAAATACTACGGTGAACTTTGGTACATTGGCATTGGCTACTGCATGTACAAATTTAGCTCCATCACGGGCAATTCCTTTACGTTCATATTCTTTTCCTACGATAAATCCAGTGATGTTTTGTAAAAAAAGAATTGGAATATTTCGCATTCCACAAAGCTCCACAAAGTGAGCCCCTTTGAGGGATGTCTCAGAGAACAAAACGCCATTGCTTGCAATAATTCCTACAGGAAAACCCATGATATTTGCAAAACCCGTAATAATGGTTGGGGCATAACGTGCTTTAAATTCTTGAAAGCGACTTCCATCAACCATACGAGCAATGATCTCGCGTGCATCAACAGGTTTTTTTAGATCTATGGGCGCAAGTCCATATAGTTCGCTTGGGTCATAGTAAGGTTCTTCGGGAGTACTTAGCTCCAATACTTGTTTCTTTTTATGCTCCAAAGTTTGGAATATATTTCGACAAATCTGCACTGCATGCCGATCATCTTCCGCATAATGGTCAGCCACACCAGATATTTGGGTATGCACATCAGCACCACCCAATTCTTCGGCTGTAACTTCCTCTCCTGTAGCAGCTTTTACCAATGGAGGCCCGCCAATAAATATGGTCCCTTGGTCTTTTACAATAATGGTTTCGTCGCTCATGGCAGGCACATAGGCACCACCAGCAGTACAACTTCCCATTACGATGGCTATCTGTGGAATTCCTGCAGCAGACATTCTCGCTTGATTATAGAAAAATCGACCAAAATCGAAACGGTCAGGAAAAACATTGGACTGCTCAGGTAGAAATACCCCACCTGAATCTACCATATAAACACAAGGCAAATGATTTTCCATGGCAATCTCTTGGGCTCGCACATGCTTTTTGATGGTTTCCTTAACATAGGTACCGCCTTTTACCGTAGCATCATTGGCGATAATCAAAGTTTCGCGACCTTGAATTACCCCAATACCTGTAATAATACCTGCTGAAGGAAATTGGTTTTCATAATGACCATAAGCAGCCATAGTAGAAAGTTCAAGGAATGGAGTGTTGGGGTCTACTAAAATATCTATGCGCTCGCGGGCTAATAATTTGCCACGTTCTTTATGCTTTTCAACGGCACGAGGCGAGGAGCCTTTTATCACTGATTGCAATTTTTCGCGATACTCATCTAATATTGTTTGAAAAGCTTTCTTATGATCTAAAAAGCTTTGAGATTTGGCGTCAATTTTTGAGTCAATTCTATACAAAATAATATGGTTTAATGATTTCTAACATGAACTTCTAAGAGCTATTTTCTTAGGCTCCCAAAGATAGTAAAAAACGCTATTGTTTTAAGGTGAATTTTAGGAATATAAGCTCGTTCTCATGAGTAGATTTAGAGCTTTATTTAAGTGTTTGAAATAGAGTATCCAAAGATGAAGATATTTGAATATAACATTGTTTGGTGAAATATTATTTTTTATGTTTTCAAATCATTATCGCCGAAAAAAAAATAGTGTAATAGTTTTTTTTAGATGTTATATTTTAGTTTTTCGTATTCAATAAAGATCTGAAAATTATGTAGATAATATACTTTATTGATATTTCTCAATCCACTTTCGGTTTTTTACAATTAGTTTTTTGATATGTGCGCTTGAGTGCATATTACATTTGCCGCATAATCAAACGAAATACTACTTATTTAAAAATTGAAGTTATGAATGTAGATCAAATAATGAACGGCCTGGAGAAAAAACACCCAGGAGAAGTTGAGTACTTACAAGCTGTAAGAGAAGTTTTAGATTCAATCGAAGATGTGGTAAACGAAAATCCACAATTCGAAGCTGCTGGTATTATTGACCGTGTTGTCGAGCCAGATCGTATCCTTACATTTAAGGTGCCATGGGTAGGTGATGATGGAAAAGTAAATGTAAATTTAGGATACCGTGTACAGTATAACAATGCTATTGGACCATATAAAGGAGGCTTACGTTTTCACCCAAGTGTGAATTTAAGTATTTTGAAATTTTTAGGTTTCGAGCAAATATTCAAGAATAGTTTGACTACATTGCCTATGGGTGGTGGTAAAGGAGGTTCAGATTTTGATCCTAAAGGAAAATCTGATAATGAAGTAATGCGCTTTGCTCAATCGTTTATGATGGAGTTGCATTCACTTATTGGACCTGAGACTGATGTGCCTGCTGGTGATATCGGAGTTGGTGGTCGTGAGATTGGATTCCTTTATGGAATGTATAAGAAATTACGCAAAGAAAATACAGGTATCTTAACTGGTAAAGGCTTAAATTGGGGAGGTTCTTTAATTCGTCCTGAGGCAACTGGTTTTGGTAATGTATATTTTGCAAAAGAAATGTTAGCTGCTAACGATCAGACTTTTGAAGGAAAGCGTGTGGCTATTTCAGGATTTGGTAATGTTGCTTGGGGTGCTGCTCTTAAAGTAACAGAGTTGGGTGGTAAAGTAGTTACTATCTCAGGCCCTGATGGATATATTTATGATGAGGCTGGTATTGCAGGAGACAAAATTGAGTATATGTTAGAGCTACGTGCTTCTAACAATGATGTTGTTAAGCCATATGCTAGTGAGTTCCCAGAAGCTAAGTTTTATGCAGGGAAGCGCCCTTGGGAGCAAAAAGTAGATGTTGCTTTACCTTGTGCTACTCAAAACGAGTTGAACGAAGAAGATGCAAAGCATCTTATCAATAATGGTTGTATGTGTGTGAGTGAAGGTGCAAATATGCCTTGTACTCCTGAGGCAATCGAGGTTTTCCTAGAGCACAAAATATTGTATGCTCCAGGAAAAGCATCTAACGCAGGTGGTGTTGCTACTTCTGGTTTAGAGATGTCTCAGAATGCTCAAAAACTTTCTTGGTCAGCCAAAGAAGTGGATGATAAACTACACCAAATTATGCGTGATATTCACGAGCAGTGTGTTAAGCATGGTACTGAAGAAGATGGTTTTGTAAACTATATGAAAGGTGCTAACATTGCTGGATTCTTGAAGGTTGCTCACGCAATGATGGATCAAGGAATTATTTAGTAAGTAGTTTGATTATATAATAGTAATTGAATTTAGGTTTGTGTAGAAACTGCCCGTCTTGATGTATCAAGATGGGTAGTTTTTTTTTTGCCCTCTTGAATGTAACATAATTTACATTCTAAAAAGCTTTCTTCTTTAGCTCCGATTATTTTTTATATTTGCCCCTCGTATAAACTAATAATAAATCAATAATATTTTGAAATTTATTTCGTAGAATCATAAATTTTGTGATCTTTATCTAATTGAAATTCATTAAAATAACAGGAAAAACAGATGAAAAAAAATACATTAAATATTGCAGTACTACTTTTATTCGTTGTAAGTACAGTTCAGCTACAAGCTCAAAACATTGCAGAGCTTTATGAAAAACTCGACCCAAGTGTAGTTGTAATTGAGGTGATCTCGACAGAAACAAAAGGTGATGGTGATCCACGTGATAAGGTTTCCATGGGAAGTATGGGGTCAGGAGTATTAGTGAGCGAGGATGGTTTAATACTCACCGCAGCCCATGTAGTAAATAATGCAGATGCTATCAGAGTAACTTTTCAAGATGGGCAGCAGTTGAAAGCAAAAATATTGGGTGTGTCGCGTATTGCTGATGTGGCTACAATAAAATGTGAAGGTCTGATTAAGAATCCTCATGTTGCAAAAATGGGAGATTCAGATAAAACAAAAATAGGAGATAAAGTTATGATTATTGGATCGCCAATGGGGCTGGATCATTCTTTATCTGTTGGCTATATTTCGCGACGAGAAAAACGTGATGATGCTCATGCAGGCTTTACTAGATTGGAGTATTTTCAAACAGATGCTGCAATAAATACAGGTAATTCTGGAGGACCTATGTTCAATATGGATGGGGAAGTAGTAGGGATTGTTAGCTCCATTATGTCGCGGTCAGGTGGTTTTGAAGGTATTGGTTTTGTGGCTTCTATTAATATTGTAAAACAAACGCTTCTTAGTAAGTCTAATATTTGGCTTGGTGTTGATGTGTTTATGTTAGGTACTCCAATGTGTATTGCTCTAAATGTGCCGCAAGAAGGTGGGGTTTTAATTCAAAATGTAGCTAAAGATTCTCCTGCATATTTCATGGGCTTAAAAGGTGGTTTTATTAAGGCCGTTGTCGCTGAAAGAGAAATTGTTATTGGTGGTGATGTGATACTTGAAATAGATGGACGTAAGTTTAATAATGAAAAAAATGCCATTGCTGCTTTAGATTATCTAAATGCTATTAAGCCTGGCCAAAAGTATGTGTTTAAAGTACTGCGTTTTGGTAAAATCATTGATGTTACTTGGGTGGCTAAATAGCTGGTTTTACCTATAAAAAAAGCAGATACTTTTAAAGTACCTGCTTTTTTTATGCTTTAATTATTCCTTATAAGGGATTAATAATATTTTTTGCAACACCATTTGTTATCATAACAGAATCACCTGCGATATTGAAGGCTTTAAAGTGGAATTTCATGTTAAAGTTGCCTCCATTATCTTCAGCTTCAGATACTTCTATTTCACCTTCGGAAGCTACGAAAATATTAAATGATTCGCCAAAAGTGTAAGTAGCAACATTTATGTTATTAATAGGATACTTGCCGTTTTTGAATTCGTTTATGGCGAAAGCAAAGTAGGTTGAATCTTCAGCTGCTGTAACTGTAAATCCAGAGTCAGTATCAAAAGCTAGTACATTATGGGTTTTCCACACGGTGCCATCTATCTCAGTAGAAAGGTCAGGTGTGATTTTTTCAAGTAATTTGTCCACAGCCTTTTCACAGCTTGTACTTAATAATAATCCTCCAAATAAAAGAAATGCGAAAATTGTAATTTTTGTTTTCATTTTTAGTTAGTTTTTTTATTTAGTACAAAAATATACTTTATTTCTGAAATGGTATAGGGGGGATTGCCTATTTTCTTAACGTATAATCGTTGATAAATAAAGTAACTTAAAATAAGTGGTAATTAGCAAAGGATTATTTTTGCAGAAATCAGAAAAAACTATGTCAGCACAGTACAACGAAGATAGCATAAAAACCTTAGATTGGAAAGATCATATTCGCCTCAGACCCGGTATGTATATTGGTAAGCTAGGTGATGGAGCTTCAGCCGATGATGGTATTTATGTGCTGATTAAGGAGGTTATTGACAACTCTATTGATGAGTTTGTGATGGGCTTTGGAAAGCATATTGATATTTCGATACACGAAAAAGAAGTGACTGTTCGAGACTTTGGTCGCGGAATACCTTTGGGAAGTTTGGCTGCCTGTGTTTCTCAAATAAATACTGGAGCAAAATATGATAGTAAGGTTTTTAAGAAATCTGTTGGATTAAATGGTGTAGGAACTAAGGCGGTGAATGCTCTGTCATCAAATTTTGTAGCACAATCTATTCGTGATGGAAAATCTAAGGTTGTAGAGTATAGCTATGGAAAGCAAGTTCGTGATGAGGATATAGATGTTGAAGGTGAGCCAAATGGAACCATTATTACATTTACTCCAGATCCTGAGGTATTTGTGGGCTTTCAGTTTCGCTCCGAGTATATTGAACGATTATTGTGGAATTATGCTTTTCTTAATCGTAATTTGGCATTAGTGTTGAATGGAAAGCGAATTGTTTCGAAAAATGGTTTACTCGATCTATTGGAGCGAAATATTGATGATGGTATTCTATATCCTATCATTCATATGGAAGATGATGATTTTGAATTTGCCTTTACTCATGCTTCAAAAAAGTATGGGGAGGAGTATTATTCATTTGTAAATGGTCAGCATACGACACAAGGCGGTACACATCAGGCAGCTTTTCGTGAAGCGATAGTTAAAACGTTAAGAGATTTCTTCAAAAAAGATTTTGATGCTAGTGATATACGTACTTCTATAGTTGCAGCTTTTAGTATTAAAATTCAGGAGCCTGTTTTTGAATCACAAACCAAGACTAAGCTAGGTTCGCAGCATATGGAGCCCGGTGGGCAAACTGTTAGAGGATATATTAATGATAATTTTGGACGAAATTTGGATAATTATTTACATAAAAATCCAGAAGTAGCAGAGTCCATTCGTAGAAAGATAATCCAGTCGGAGAAAGAGCGGAAAGATATGGCTGGCATAAAAAAACTGGCTCGAGAGTCTGCTAAAAAAGCCAGTTTGCATAATAAAAAATTACGTGATTGTCGTGTACATTATAATACTAATAAGGAACAGCGACTTGAGTCAACCTTGTTTATAACAGAGGGTGATTCTGCCTCGGGTTCCATTACTAAGTCGCGTAATGTAAATACACAGGCTGTATTTAGCTTAAAGGGTAAGCCCCTCAATTCGTATGGTTTGAGCAAAAAAGTGGTTTATACAAATGAAGAATTTAATCTACTCCAAACCGCTTTGAATATTGAGGAAGATTTTGATAATTTGCGTTACAACAATATTGTAATTGCTACTGATGCTGATGTGGATGGAATGCACATTCGTTTGTTATTATTGACATTTTTTCTTCAGTTTTACCCCGAGTTGGTTAAAGCGGGTCATGTTTACATCCTGCAAACTCCACTTTACCGTGTGCGAAACAAGAAGAAAACAATTTACTGCTACTCTGAAGAGGAGCGCATTGAAGCATTAGGTGAAATAGGAAAAGCCGCCGAAATAACTCGATTTAAGGGCTTAGGTGAAATATCACCTGATGAGTTTAAACACTTTATTGGAGAATCTATTCGACTTGACCCTGTGATTTTGAATAAGGAGTCAGGCATTGAAAAAGTTCTATCCTTTTATATGGGAAAAAACACACCCACGCGACAAGAATTTATTATTGATAACCTCAGAGTGGAGGAGGATCTTATTTTGGAAAATTAGATTCTTTATGCTGATAAAGAGAAAGCCTCGAATAAACGCTAGTTTATTCGAGGCTTTCTTGTTTTTATTAACAATAAAATACCTTAGAATGCTTTCTTTTTAAGCAAAAATTTAGCAAAAGATTTAGCTGCTTTGGCATAAGCCTCACCTATACGAAATCCTGAATCGAAGTCAGCACCACCAGCTCTGCCAGGAGATTTCATAATAGTAAATTTCGCTAGTTCTTTATTATTACCAATTTCATAAAAGCTTATTTCTAAATTTACGTATGCATTACTTCTAGAAATGCCGATATTATAACCAGGTTCAATAAATACGGTAGTAACCACCATTTTATACTTAGCTTGGCTGTTTTCTTCTCCAATATGTACTTTTTTACTTGCTAGGCCATCATTCAATAACTCAATAAACTTTGGATGATAATTCTCAGCACGGTCTCCTTTCCATAGTTTTAACCATCGTTCTCCATCACCAGCTTTCTTTTCTTCTGCGGCTTCCGTTTTTTTTGTGATGTAGTCAGCCTCTGTCATCTTTCCTATATTTAAGTGCTCAGGATAGGCAAATTCAACTAAGAGTTCATTTTGACCTTTTAAAAAGTCAAGTTTACCAGATACCATTTTAATTTTTTGTGCTTGGGCAGTAAAACCCATAAAAATCGCAATAATTACTATTAATTTTTTCATAATTGTTGGTTTAGTTTGATTAGTAAAGGTATGTGTTATTTTTTAACTCGCAAGAAAAGATTAATACCCAAAGGTTCTCTAAAAACTTCAATTTTGTCTTCATCAATTCCAGCTTGTAGCGCAAATCCTTTTAATTCATCTTCTGAACGGTGGTATAAAAACCAATCGCCCAATATTTCCATGATTCTTCGTGAAGGGTTTTCAGTATTGAAGTTGCCAATAATCATTTCACCGTTCTCGTTTAAAAATTCATAGTATTTTTTCAATAAGTAAACAAAATGTTTCCCCTTAAAATAGTCGAAAAGACCAGCACTCCATATTAAATCGTACTTTCTTTCTGGTGTATGGCGTATTACATTTCGATTATAAAAAGTCATTGACTTAAGGTATTTCTTATTCTTGTTTTTAGCATAGGCAATGGCCCTATTATCTAAATCAAGCATGTCGAATACTAATTGACTATCTGGATTTTTCTCAAAAAACTCGAATGTTTCTGATACGGGACCACTACCCAATATCATTACATTTTGTTTAATACCGAGTGATTTTTTGTTGAGTTTTTCAAAAATTTCAATTGCTAGAGCTTTACGGTTAATAACAGCGATGGCAGCAGGGAATTCATGAAAATACGTATCCCATTTTTTATACTTTTTATCGGGATTTACATATTGCTGATATATTTTTTCAATAATGAAGAAATCGCCATTATAACCAAATGGTTTTGTATACGAAAAGCCAATTATAGTGTTAGGATTTAAAATGGGCTTCATAGCTGTTCTAAAGCGATTTATCTTACCAGAAGGTATTTGATCCACCATGTCGAATATCATTTGATATTCTTCTTTATCAGGGCCGTTTTTGGCGAATAGCTGAGCGATAAAACGTTCCAATTCGTTTTCGGCAGTTGTTTTTAGATTGTCCATACGATAGGTTTTAATAGTTAAGAAATAATTTTAGTCTTCATCAATTATTTCTTCGAGCTCACCTATAATATTATCTAATAAACTTTTCTTATCGGCATCTACGGTAATAACCGTCATTTTATCAGCAATAATTACCTCAGGGTGTTTCACTACAAAAACTTTTGCAGCATTTATTACATAATTAGTGCTTACTTGGATAAACTTCTTTCCTGGAAAAAACTTTATAATATCTTCCAAGCTTTTATTTGTCGCTATTTCTTCATCAAACAGGTGAATGGTAGTTTCTTTTTCGTTGCCTTCAATGAAGTAAACTTGCTCAATATTTATTTTCTCCAAACCCTTAACTCCATGAATAATCACTTGATTTTTCTCGTGGTCTTTAAGGTCAAAGAAAGTGTTAAACTGCTCACTTTCCATTTTAAGCTTCATGTCGTTTTCAAACTTGAAAAGAGCAATTTCAATATTGGTTTGTAAATCCTTATCTGTAAATGGCTTAATTATATAACCATATGGCAGAGCAACTTTAGCTTCGTTGATAGTAGAAATATCAGCATTGGCTGTAAGGTAAATGATAGGCACATTATGATTTTTGCTAATGTGGGTTGCCGCTTCAATCCCTGTCATATCTCCTTTTAGGTTGATGTCCATAAGGATCAAGTTTGGAAGTTCTTTTTCTACAGATGCAATTGCTTCAGGCCCTGTTACTACAGCATCAAGTATTTCATAGCCTAGATGCTCCAAGCTCTCTTCAATGTCAGTTGCTACTAGAACTTCGTCTTCAACAACTAGAATTTTGTAATCTTGTTTTCTCATTATTATGTGGTTTTGAATTTGATAATAAATTTAGTTCCATTAGAGAAGTCTGTGGTGAGATCTCCCTCTATTTGTTTTATAAGTTTATGAATAATCTTCATACCCAATGATTTTGTACGTGTTATGTCCAAGTCCTTAGGTATGCCAACACCATCATCAGATACTTCAAGACTATAATTTATTGCACTCAGCTTTTTGAAGATAATACTAATCATGCCTTGGCTCTTTCCTTCAAATGCATATTTAAATGAGTTTGATATAAGCTCATTAATTATCAGCCCGCATGGGATTGCAGCATCAATTGGGAGATAGGCGTCTTCAATTTGATAATTAAAGCGTACAGTTGCTTTTTTATTTGCAAATGTTCGTGCTATATTTCCAGTTAAACTTTGCACATAATTAGAAAATTTTATATTTGCTAAAGTGTCATTATTGTATAAGTTTTCATGGATAAGAGCCATGGAATGAATCCTGTTTTGACTTTCTTGAAGAAATTCTTTAAGTCTAGGGTCTTCAATTGTACGGCTTTGCATGCGCAAGATTGAGGAGATAATTTGCATATTGTTTTTCACTCTATGATGAACTTCACGAAGCAATACTTCCTTTTCTTCCAAGGACTTCTTCAAAAACTCCTCCGCTTCACGCCTTTTAGCCTCTTTTTGTTCGAGCTCCCATTTCATTAATGTGATTCCTGCAAATTCGTCAATTAATGATAAAAGCTTTTTTGCTTCAACAGGTTTCATTAAGTACCCATCAATCCCTAGATTAATAGATTCAATGAAATTTTCCTTCACATTATAAGCCGACATCATCACAATTTTTGCATTGGGGTCAATTAGCTTAATCTCTCGTACCATTTCTAGGCCATCCATTACAGGCATATTAATATCTGTAATTACTAGGTCGGGTTTATGCTCTTTATATAACTCCAAGCCATGACTGCCATTTCGAGCAATATAAAAATTGTTGACATGCTTTTCGAGTAATCTTTGATATAATCTACGAATCGAATCGTTATCATCTACAAATAGTAAAGTGATATTATGTCGGTTTGCGGGGTTGTGTTGATAGTTAAGGTTCATATTGCCCTATTTTAATATGTAATTGTTAATTTTGTCTAGTAAATCATTGGCAATGATAGGTTTGAAAATATAGTCATTGCATCCTGATTCCATTAAATCATCAAAGTCGTTCCCAATAACACAAGCGGTTTGCATAATTATAGGTGTTTCTGGGCTTATGGTTTTAATATGTTTTGTGGCTTCAATACCGTCTACTATGGGCATTCGCACATCCATAAGTATGATGTCTGCAGTTTTTTTATCAGTAATATAATCAATAGATTCTTGTCCGTTTTTAAGCCAAACAATACTTGCTTTAGTCTTTTTTAGCTGTTTCTTTATAAGAAGAAAGTTAAAGTCAACATCTTCTACCACGACAATAGTTTTATTTTCCCAATTATACATTGTCTAAATTTTGTTTTTTAATTTCGATAGGCAAGTAGAATGAAAATACGGAACCTTCGTTTAGCTTACTCCTTACTTTTATGTTACCACCCATCATCTTCAAATAAGTCTTTGTAATAGCTAATCCTAATCCAGTACCCTCACGACTTGGCGTATTGTTTAATGTCACCTGCATAAATCGTTCGAACAGATATTCCTGTTGCTCGTCGGGTATACCAATACCGGTATCCTCAACTTTAAAATGGAGTTGATTACCCTTAATTTCATAACTAAACTCAATACTACCTTCATCGGTATATTTGCATGCGTTATTGATAATATTTATCAATATTTGTTTTAGTCTGAGGCGGTCCGTAGTGATAATAAATTCTTTATCCTTAACACCATTTTCATAGCTTAGTTTAAGGTTGCGGTCTTTTACATTTGGATCCATTAAAAACATTTTGTAAACCTCTTCTGTAAGTACATTTAGGTCAAAACTTTGTTTACTTATTTTTAATATTCCAGCCTCAATTTTTGATAAGTCAATAATATCATTAATTAGGCTTAATAGATGTTCTCCATTTTTAATGATGATATCAATAAATTCGTTTAGCTCTTCTTTGCTCTCCGCTTCTTCTAATAAATTTGCAAAGCCAATAATGCCATTCATTGGAGTACGAATTTCGTGACTCATATTAGCTAAAAAGGCGGATTTTAATTTGTCGGATTCTTCTGCTTTTTCTTTTGCTATGATAAGGTCTTGCTCCATAGTAATTCTACGTGCAATCTCAGCAAGTAATTCTTCATTTCTTCTGTTTAACAATTCGGTGCGCTTCTCAACTTGTTTTTCTAAACCTTTGTTAATAGTAGCAATATCTTTGTTTTTTGAAGCAATCTGGTGAATTAATAAAAAATTCTTCCTGTCAGATATTTCAGAATTATAGGCAGCAAATATACCGAGCAAAATAGCGCTTATAAAAAATAAATCGTTGATAAATACGTTGTTTATATCTACTTCACCAAAGTAGATAGCAAGTATATTATAGAGAAAAAGTGACGTTAGGCCAGCAATACTTGCCAGAAGGAATCGAAGTTTAATAAATACAAATCCAGCAAAAAATATGAGTAATAAACCATTGCTATAAATAAAGTCGTTGGGCAAGATAACAATCATTATAACAATCCCTAGACCTGCAATTATGAAAACGAAGAAGATTAAAGGTTGCCATATTTTTTTGAATATTTTGAAAAAGGAAAGAGCGAAAACTGATAATAAAAAGGGTACAACAATAATGAATCGAATACTCCAAAAAATATTTAAATATTCAGGAGTAGTGATATAATCGAGAAATCCAAAGACACTGTATAAAATGGCAGTCAATAAAAAAGCATTACGAGAAGCTTTATAAGAGTTATTATAATAATAATCCTTAAAGGCCTTTTCATTTTTGCTGGAATTAAATCGTAAACTAATACGACTCATGTCCATTTTTTTTACATGAGAATAATCATCTTCTATCATATAGATGCAATTTTCAACAAATAACCAATATTATAATTTTTATTTCAATCCTAAAAACTATAATAGATTCCTAAATTAATTTGTACTTTGTCAGTCGGTAACAAATATATAATAATTGTATATAGAGATTACTCAGATACTAGTATGTTTTTATCAATCTAAAAAATATACTCTAACATAATGAAAGTAAGATAGTAGAGGTTTTAAATAGTCGGTTTAAATAGAGTTGTTAACAATTTAAGACACGAAATAAATAGTGTTTTAATAAAAAACATCATGTTGAAAATGTGATTATTCATCCACTAATTTAACATCCAAAGCGTCACGTAAAGCATTGCCAACAATCATAAAAGCTAATACCATAAGCATAATTGCTAAACCAGGTAGCAGTGCTAAGTAAGCATAATCGAGAATGATATAACCATAATGTTCCTTAATCATTATTCCCCACGATGGCACCGGTGGTTGCACGCCTATTCCAAGAAAACTCAAGCCGGCCTCTATAAGTATAGCAGCAGCGAAATTGGCTGCTGATATTACTATCAAAGGGCTGATAACATTAGGCAAAATATGATAAAAAATAATGCGTGAATGGGAATAACCCAATGCGGTTCCTGCTTCAACAAATTCTTTTTGCCTAATACTTAGTACCTGACCTCGAACCACACGGGCTACTTCAACCCACATGGTAAGCCCTACAGCAATAAATACTTGCCAGTATCCCTTGCCTAATGCCATAGTAATAGCTATTACAAGTAATAGTGTGGGAATGGACCAAACAACATTGATAAACCATACAATAAGATTATCAACCCAGCCACCAAAATAGCCTGCCATGGCACCAAGGGTAATTCCAATAAGTAGTGAAATCATGACAGCAACAAAGCCCACACTTAGGCTTACTCGTGTTCCGATTATTAGTTGGCTTAGTAAATCACGTCCAAAGGGGTCCGTGCCAAGAATAAAGTATTTTTCTTTTATGAAAGACGTATTAATACGTTCTTGAAGATCAATAACTGATAAACTTATTTTATTGCCAGATAAATCCATAAAGAATAAAGAATCCTCTTCATCTTCAATAATTTCAATGATCGAGTTTTGTTTCATTGCATAGGCAATATCAACAAGAGAGTAAGTTTTAATAGCTCCATCATTTGGAGTCATGCCCGTATATTGCTCCACGATAATATTAGCACCATCAAATTTATAACTAACAATTGGAATGCTTTCGAACTGCTTAGGAGTACCGTAAAGCATTTTTTGAAACCATGAAATATCTGTTTTGGCTTTGTTTAATTTTCGGTTTAAAATTTGCACGCTAAACCCGGGCTTTTTTGTAGCAAGCTCCAATGATTGATTATTTGCATATGGACTGCTGTCTGGACTTATCAAATATCCTAAAATAGCAATCAAGCTTGTTGATGCAATAAATATCAAAGCTGATAAAGCTAATTTATTTCGTTTAAAACGACGTATGGCCAAGCTTGAGAGAGAGCCTGATGATTGATATTTTTTCTTTTTGAATAAACTCACTTTATTATATACTTTTCTAGTCTAGAATCGTTTGTTACCGCCTAATATACCACCAATAATATCGCCGCCTATTCCAGCAGCTCCTTTTGATTCGCCACGATTTGAGTTAGATGAGGCTAAAATACGATCGGCAAGTCTAGAGAAAGGTAAGCTTTGTAAATATATTTTACCTGGCCCAGTAAGTGTTGTAAGGAATAACCCTTCACCACCAAAAAGTGCATTTTTGAATCCTCCAACAAACTTAATATCATAATCTACTGTTGGTGCAATTGCTACCATTGAGCCCGTGTCAATACGCAAATGCTCACCTGGAGCTAACTCCTTTTCGATAATAGCTCCTCCTGCATGCACAAAAGCTAAGCCATCGCCTGTTAAACGCTGAAGTATAAAACCTTCGCCGCCAAACAAACCTGCTCCAAGGCGTTTTGTAAAAGCAATATCAATATCAACTCCTTGTGCTGCACAAAGGAATCCATCTTTTTGAACTATAAATTCACCACCGAGTTTGCCAAGGTCTAAGGGGATAATTTTTCCAGGAAATGGCGCGCCAAAAGCTACGTGTGCTTTTCCTCTTCCGCCATGTACGAATGAGGTAATGAAAAAGCCATCGCCAGTAAGCATTCGCTTAAATCCTTTGAATAATCCTCCACCTGTACCGGTATTCATTTCAATACCATCTTCCATATACATCATTGCACCCACTTCGGCCCGAACTCCCTCTTGGGGATCTAGCTCAATTTCGACGAGCTGCATATCGTCTCCAATTATCCTATAATCAATTATATCTGCCATCCTTATTAGTTATTTTAAGAGTTACTATTTTAATTGTTTGGCTAATACTTCTGCCGATTCTTTGAGCATGCTATATACTTTCACAAAGCCTTCATCTCCATCATAATAAGGGTCGGGAACAGAAATATTTTTACCGGGATAAGCAAGATTCATAAACATATCTACCTTTTTACGCTCCTCATTATCTTTTGTAATTGCTAATATATCAGCAAAATTTGAGCGGTCCATAGCATAAATCATATCGTACTCATCCATGTGATAAGGACTCAGTTTCATTGCACGTTCGTCACTTATATCAATCCCGTGTTTTGCCAGCTCTGCTTGCCCTCTTTCATCAGCTTCCTCGCCCACATGGTAAGCTGCTGTGCCTGCCGAGTCAACCTGTATGTCAATGCCATATTTGGCAAATTCTGCACGTACAATTCCTTCCGCCATTGGTGAACGACAAATATTACCCAAACATACCATTAGTATTTTCTTCATAGACCTTTTTTGGTATTGAGTGTTCACTTCTATAAGCTCAGTGAACAGTTGTGTTATGTGTGAATGCCGAATGAAAGGTCCCTAAGCTTGTCGAAGGGCCATCTGCTAACAAACTCTCACATCGAAAAACAAATATAACATTTACTGCAACTATATTTACTTAACTTTGTCTGACTATTAAACTATTAATGTTAATAAACCTTCTCGTAATGAAAATAACTGTACTTCTTGTCTTAATGAGTTTTCTAGTATTTCAATTATCAGCCCAAAAGCCAATTATGTATGACTCTTTAATTCATTATGATACGACTAATGGTATGATTATTCAAAGTCCAATTACGTTTGTTATGAATGATTCCGCTGATCGAGAGTATTTTATGATTGATACTACACAATCAAATAATATTTGGCAGTATGCTAAGGTTAATAAGCCGGGTTTTGCACAGTTGAATACTATTGCTTTAACGACTGACTCTGTTAACAATTATTCAAAAAACGATACCTCATCTTTTATTTTCAAAATTATTTTTAACACAAATACAGGCGGTTTTGCTTATTTTGGCTCTTTAGGAATTACTTTACACCATAAGTATCAAACAGATAGTTTGAATGATGGTCTAATGTTTGAATTCTATGATTTTTATAGTCATAAATGGAGCTCTTACTTTAATGTTATATCATCAAATACGTATAATTTTTTGGTGTTAAATAGAGATAGTACTTATAATTGGGGTGGGTATTATCCAGCATCTCCATTAAGTGGTAACTCCATACTGTTTCATAATTCCAGACTAGCCTTTGGCGAGCCTGGAGTAAAAGCTACAGTTGACAGTGTTTTACTACGTTTTACTTTTGTTAGTGATAGTATCAATACTAATAAAGCAGGGTGGTTGATTGATGAAATTATGATTGAAGCTAATAACTTCCGGACAGGAAGTGTGCGTGAGTGTAAATTGGCTTCGGATTCATATTTATCATATGTAGATGATAATCAGTTGGTGATAAATTCTTTATTGCAGGAGAATAGACAGGCTGATTTTGTCCTATTTGATATGTTGGGACGTGAAATAATAATTAACGAAGTGCATTATGGAATTAATACTTTCAATTTGTCAAATCTTCCCGCAGGATATTATATCGTTAAGGTAAAAAATCAAGCAGGCGTTTATACTAAGAAGATTTTTATTGGAAAATAAAAGGTAGTTGTTTGATAATCTCAATGCCCTCAGGATTTACTATAACTTGTAAAGCAATTACCTCAACACCTGCTTTTTGAGCTTTTTGCAAAGCCTTGGCATAATCAGGGTCGATATGTTGAGCCGCTCCGAAAGCGCTTACATCCATTCGCTGAATTACATAAACCATTACCGCGCGAATGCCTTGTTCTTTTACTCGTATCAGAGTTTCCAAATGTTTACGTCCACGAGTGGTAACTGAATCGGGAAATAAAGCAGCATCGCCTACTTTCATGCTTACATTTTTTACTTCGACAAAACACTTTTCGTTATCATTTTCTGCATACACATCAAAGCGGCTATCTTCAAATTTAACTTCACGCTTTACATAGGAATAAGCCCGTAGTTGAGGAATCTTTTGATCTCGAATGGCTTCAAAAACCAATTGATTGGGAATTGATGTGTTTACTCCTATCCATGAATTATTGATTTCAATCATTTCCCAAGTAAATCGAGTTTTGCGTTTGGGGTCAGTAGCAGGACTCAAATAAACTCGAGCACCTTCTTCAATACAAGAAATCATAGAGCCGGAATTGGTGCAATGGGCTACCACAACACTGCCATCATCCAATTGTACATCTGCCAGAAAACGTTTATATCGCTTGATGAGTTTTCCGGGTATTAGTTTTGTTTTAAATTTCATAACTGTTGAGCTAAAAAAAACCACCTATTTGTCAACAGACGAATAGATGGTTTTTTCAGTTTGAGATTAAATAGGTTTAGATTTTTATCTTTTTCTCTATATCATCAACGTAAACTCTAAACTGTTTGTCAGTGTCAATCAGGTTGTTGATAGTACGACAAGCGTGAAGAACTGTTGCATGATCTTTATTGCCACAATGTATGCCAATAGTTGCCAACGATGACTTAGTGAATTTCTTTGAAAAATACATGGCGATTTGTCGTGCCTGAACTATTTCACGCTTTCGAGTTTTTGAGTTAATGGTGTCAACTGGAATGTTGAAATAATCACTTACCACCTTTTGAATATAATCAATCGAGATTTCACGAGAGGTGTTTTTAACATACTTATCAATCATTTGACGTGCAAGGTCCAAGGTGATTGCTTTTTTGTTTAAAGACGATTGTGCCAATATGGAAACTAAAGCACCTTCTAATTCGCGTACATTTGAAGTAATGCTATAGGCAATATACTCAATAACTTCTTCGGGCATATTAAGTCCATCTTTGTACAGTTTTTTGCGAAGAATGGCAATTCGTGTTTCCAAATCAGGAGTCTGAAGGTCAGCAGCTAATCCCCATTTAAATCGAGATAATAGGCGTGGCTTGATTCCTTGTAATTCTACAGGAGGCTTGTCCGAAGTTACAATCAGTTGTTTTCCGTTTTGGTGCAAATGATTAAATATGTGGAAAAATATATCCTGTGTTTTTTCTTTATTTGCTAAAATGTGAATGTCGTCAATTATTAGCACGTCTATCATTTGGTAGAAATGCATAAAATCATTAGTGCTATTATTTTTTACCGAATCAATAAATTGATTTGTAAACTGTTCGGCACGAACATATAAAACTGTTTTATCAGGAAAGTTTGTTTTTACTTCCAAGCCAATGGCTTGCGAAAGGTGTGTTTTTCCAAGACCATTATTGCTATATAAGAACAATGGGTTGAAAGAAGTTTTTCCAGGATTTTGTGAAACAGCAAATCCTGCCGAACGCGCCAGCCTATTACAGTCACCTTCTACAAAATTATCAAAAGAGTAGTTCTCGTTTAATTGAGAATTCACCTTGATTTTTTTCAAGCCTGGTATGATGAATGGGTTAGGGAAATCCTTAGATTTTTCCTTATTCAAATTTAAAGGCATGGTCTTCGAAGGGTTCTTCGTCGCTTTTTTGTTTGTGGTTGGTAAGTTGATCGCGAATTTGTCTTTATTGCTCATAATAATGCTGTATTCTAGTTGTCCCTCTTTTCCTAATTCTTTTTTGATAGTCTTTCTTAAAAGGTGAATGTAGTTTTCTTCAATCCATTCATAAAAAAACTGACTAGGTACTTGAATGGTTAAAACATTATTCTCAAGCTTAACAGGCTTGATTGGTCCAAACCAGGTTTTGTAAGCTTGAAAAGTAATATTATCCCGTATTACTTGTAGGCAGTTCTGCCAAACTGTGTTAAAATTTTTATCCATTTATTGACCCTAAATATTTTGCTTTAATAAATCTATTATCAAAAAGTATGTTTTTATTTTACTATAAAAATGATATATTCTTGTTTTAGAAAGCCTTGCGAAAAGCTGCTCCTTCCATCAATTACAAGGGCAAATATGTGGTAAAAAAAAATGATAAAAAAATAAAATTACTATTGATTTTTCACTTTTATTTTCGTATTTATAGACGAGATTTTGCTAAAATCCTTCTTTGAGAAGTAGAAGTCAATCTTTCCCAATAAGATACCTCCCCATCCGCTTTGTGAAACCAAAACTTTATTACCATTTTTGTTAATTATTTCATCAGGTTGGTCTAAAAAAGTGTGTGTATGACCTCCGATAATTAAATCAATGTTGTGGCTTTCTTTTGCCAAAACTAGATCGCTTACATTTTTGTTTTTATAGCTATGTCCTAGATGCGAAATGGCAATTATCAAATGGCATCCTTGGGCACGTAATTTGTCTGCCATTTTATTTCCAATCAAAATAGGGTCTTGGTAAATAGTTTCTTGATAATTATTTTTACTGACTAAGCCTTCAAGTTTAACCCCCAAACCAAATACACCAATTTTTATCGGTCCTTTTTGAAATGTAGTCCATTTTTGAGTTTGATCACTAAGTATGGTATTCGAGAAATCATAATTTGAAGTTAGGAAAGGAAAGTTGGCATGTGGCAACTGTTTTTTAAAACCCTCGAGACCGTTATCGAAATCATGGTTCCCCATGGTCGCTGCATCATAACCCATTTCGCTCATGAGTTTTAATTCCAATTCACCTCCATATAAATTAAAATATGGTGTTCCTTGAAAAATATCACCTGCGTCGAACAGCAGTACATGGTCTTCCTTTTTACGAATGTTTTTTATAATAGCTGCTCGCCGAGCAAATCCTGCCATGCCCGGGTTTCGTTTGTCAGTGTTGGGAAATGGGTCAATACGGCTATGCACATCATTTGTACTTAGTACACTTATTTTAATATAATCTTCTGCTTTGGCTGCTAATAATTGCATTGGAATATTTCCAAATGCAGCAGCTAAACTTAGACCTCCTAATATCTTAAAAAAACTTCTTCTATCTTGCATGATTGTATTTCCTTTATTCAAAAATGATTCGTTTTTCATCCGAAGCGACGAGCTTTTTATCCTTCTGATTATAGATATAAGTAAACATGTCATCTCTTAGGAGGCTGCCACAAAGAACCATCGTGTCGGCTTTGAGAAAGAAATTCATTTTATCGCCTCCTTTTGCGGTATAATCTGAGGTGAGTACATTATAGGTTTTTGTGGAATCGTAGGGTAGTTTCCCTATTGTTACCGATTTTAATTGGTCTTTTGTAAAAGTTATAAGCATGTTAGCTATAGGTTGGCCATTCGATTTTTTTAAATATTGAAACATTTCATTCATTTGCTTTCCTGAAAGCTGGCAGATTACGGATTCGTTTTGAAAGGGCATAAGTTGATATATGTCTGAAATCATAATATCACCTTTCGGTAAAGGCCGGCGAAGGCCTCCGTAGTTTAATAGGCATAAATCAGGCTTGTAGGGTGATTTATCAAAGCGTTTTGTTATAACATCAAATACCATATCACAAACAATATTATTCAAACTTCCATTGGGTTTTTTTTTGAAATATTCCTTTTCGCTTTGTGCTATTACAATATTCATTGAAGAGTCAAGATGCTGCTTGAAAGGGGCTATTTCGGCAAGTATTGCCGAGTCTTGAACTATAGCATTGCTAAAGTCAACCTGGAGGTAGTTTCCAATTGCATTATTAAGTTTCCATTCTTTTTCTTGTCCACAGGATGTGACAAAAGCACTAATTATAAGAGCGGTAAGTAGTTTGGAATACATGTCTTGTTTTGGTTAAAAAGTTTTGATTTAATGCTCATTACTTAAGCATAAGGTCTCTACAAATGTAGTATTTTTGTTCTTCATATTTATATAAAAAGTATAAGATGGTATCGGAAACACAAATACGAGTACGTTATGCAGAAACAGATCAAATGGGTTTTGTGTATTATGGTAATTACGCAGCTTATTATGAGGTAGGACGTACAGAAGCATTACGTCTGCTAGGTTCAACATATCATACTATGGAGGAAA
The DNA here is from genome assembly GCA_023146135.1 of Bacteroidales bacterium. Taxonomy (GTDB): domain Bacteria; phylum Bacteroidota; class Bacteroidia; order Bacteroidales; family UBA1556; genus UBA6267. The sequence continues at coordinate 40,791 of JAGLCR010000027.1, read as the reverse complement.
AAGGTGTGATGATGCCTGTTGTTGAATTAAAAGTTCAATTTATTAAAGCTGCTAAATATGATGATTTATTGACCATTCGTACTATCGTTCCAAATATTCCTGATAAAAACATGGTTTTTTTATATGAAATATATAATGAGGAAGGTGTTTTGTTGAATAAAGGTGAAACTACTTTAGTTTTTATTTCTAGCAAAAGTCGGAAGCGTGTTCGTTGTCCTGAGTGGATGCAGGAGTTGATTTCTGAGGCTAGTGAAAGTGATAATAATGATAAGATATGATGCGTAGAGTACTAGTAATAATGATGTTGGTGTTTGTTTTAGTTTCGTGTACCAACAGTCATGAGAAGATGAGAAAAGAGTTGAACTATGGAATAAAAGAGCTTTATAAGGGTGATTTGACACATGCGATTCAACGTTTTAATATAGTAATCGATATGGATAGCACTAATTGTGAGGCGCATCTATATTTGGGAAGAGCGTATTTTAATCAGGCAAAATATGATAATGCCATGAAAGAATATGATGCAGCAATTAGGCATAATCCAAAATATGGCGAAGCCTTTCGCTCGAGAGCGCAACTATGGTTTGTTTTTGATAACCGATTAAAATCCTGTGAGGATTATCTTAAAGCGGAGTCGCTTGGAGTTAAAAACTTAGATAATTACACCCGCCATTGTAAGTAATATGTGCTTGCGATAGATATGATAAGAGTATAATGCTGAAAAATAATCCAATTAAAATATCTGCTGTATCCTACGCTAATACTTTTCCATTTATTTACGGAATGAAGAAGGTGATGGATTTAAGCACATTCGTTTTATCTCAAGATGTGCCGGCAGTATGTGCTGAAAAACTTCAGGCTGGACAAGTTGATATTGGATTAATACCTCTTGCTAAACTAAATTCCATTCCCAATGCAAAAATTATTTCCGACTACTGCATTGGAGCAGTGGGGGAAGTGAAAACGGTACTGTTGATGAGCCGAGTCCCCTTGGATGAAATTGAGAATGTGTATTTAGATCCCGAATCGAGAAGCTCAGTAAACCTTATAAAAGTTTTGGCTAAGCATTATTGGAATAAAGATTGGACATGGAGTGGTGTGTCGATGGACTTCCCAAATCCTTCCGTTCATCAATCCATTGTTTTAATTGGAGATAAAACCTATAACCACCGAACCAACTATCCTTATATTTATGATCTTGCTGAAGCATGGACTGATTTTACAGGAAAGCCTTTTGTTTTCGCGGTATGGGTGGCTAATAGAGAGCTGCCAAATGATTTTCTTAAAACATTTAATTCGGCACTTTCTTTTGGTTTGCAAAATATTCCTTCCGCTTTAGACGTTTATGGTCAGGTGGAACAAAAAGAAGAGCTATTGGATTATCTGAATAATTATATTAGCTATAATTTGGATGATGCCAAACGTGAAGGGATGAATTTATTTCTTGAATTTCTTAAGGAATTAGAATAGTTTTAACGGCTGGTTTTTCAGATAATCTTCTATATTAAATTGGTTTTTGGGTAAATACTCAATTAACATTCTGATGTTAAAAAGTTAGCCTTGTGGTAAATTTGCCCACAGTCATTATACTTAATTTTAGACAATTAAATAAGTCATAATAAATATACTAAAAATGAACGCATTACTTTTTATCATGTTGCAAATAGAAGAGGTGGGAAGTGCTGTAATTGACACCGTTTCATCGGTTGCAAATCAAGCACAGGCAGTGGAAAATGAATTATCCATATGGGAGTTGACCAAAACAGGTGGCTGGTGGATTATGGGACCCTTGGCAGTTTTGTCAGTTATTGCAGTTTATATTTTTGTAGAACGATTTATGGCAATACAAAAGGCTTCCAAAGATGAAGGTGGATTTATGAATGATATTAAAGATTTAATATCCAATAATAAAGTTGATGCAGCAAAAAGTCTTTGCGATACTCAGGATACACCTCTTTCCAAGATGATAAAAAAAGGAATAGCTCGTATCGGTCGTCCACTACCAGATATTAATCAAGCAATCGAAACTATTGGTAAGCTTGAAGTATCAAAACTTGAAAAGAATGTGGCAATTCTCGCAACAGTGGCAGGTGCTGCACCTATGATTGGGTTTTTAGGAACGGTAATTGGTATGGTGCATGTGTTCTTTGATATGGCAAATGGAGGCAATAGCCTTGATATTAATCTTTTGTCCAATGGTATGTACCAAGCTATGGTGACTACCATCGCTGGATTGATAGTAGGAATTATTGGATATATAGCTTATAATGTAATTGTTTCTCGAATCGAGAAAGTGGTTTTTATTCTTGAGGCTCGTGCCACCGAGTTTATGGATTTATTACATGAACCAGCAAACTAAAATAGGAGGCTAAAATGGCAATTAAACTTAGAAATAAACGTAGTGTTGAATTTAGTACGGCTTCCATGTCGGACTTGGTTTTTCTGCTTTTGGTTTTCTTTATATTGGTGTCAACAATAGTGAGCCCCAATGCAATTCCACTCTTACTACCTAATAGTACGAGTGATCCAGTTATTGAAGCCAAAAGGGATATAGAAGTATATATCGATGATCAACTAAATTATTATATACAGGATCAGGCCCATCGAGTTGAAAAAGAGCAATTGCAAGCAGGAATTGCTGCTGCATTAGGAAATGCAGACAAAGGCTCAGTAATGCTAAAGGTAGATCAAAGTGTGGCAGTGCAGTATGTGGTAAATGTAATTGATGCAGTGAATAAAATTAATACTCAAAATGGCCGTCACTATAAAGTGGTGCTGGCTACAAAGCCTGAATAAAATAATTTTGCCTTTTAATCGTTGATTATAAGTGTAATGTTGAATATATAGAATAAATAGCTATGAGTTATTTCTCAGATAAAAATAAAAGAGCGGCGATAATTGGAACGATACTTTTTCATGTATTAGTTGTTATAGTACTTATTTTTACGGGATTAACTCCTCCTGTACCACCACGACCTGAAATAGGTGTCGAAATTAATCTTGGAAGTTCTGATGAAGGAATGGGCGAGAAACAGCCAGATACACCTATTGAAGAAATATCTAGCCCCCCTCCAGCAAAAGTTTCTACGGAAGAGGAGGTGGTAACTCAAAATCAGATTAAAACGGTGAAAGTTAATAATAAGGTAAATAATAATACCAAGACAAAGCCAGAAGTTGAGCCCGTGGAAGAGCAAAAGCCAATTAATCAACGTCTTATATTTAATAAAAATAATAAATCGAAGAATAGTAGCTCTGAAGGGCCTGATAAAAAGTCTGGCGATAAGGGTAAAAAAAATGGAGACCCTAAGGCGACTAGTTATGTGGGATCGCATGGAAGTGGAATCAGTTTTCAACTTAAGGGCCGTAAAGGAAAGAGTCTTCCGAAACCTTCTATCGATTATGTTGAAGAGGGCACGGTGGTTGTAAAAATATGGGTAAATAAAAGTGGGCGCGTTATCAATGCTGAAGTTCAGGAAAAGGGTACGCTAACTCCAAATTCACAATTGCGCAAGCTTGCAATAGACGCTGCGAAATCCTCTGTGTTTGACGCAAAGCCTGATGCACCTGAAGTTCAAATTGGCACTATTGAGTATGTATTCCAGATTGGTGGTTAATCGAATGAACACCAATAAATATTGTTAATTATTATGAGAAGCATTCTAACTATAATAGCCTTTCTTATGTTTTCTTTTACTACTGATATGAAATCTATTTACGATTATACTGTGACTGATGTTGAAGGACATAAGTTTAGCTTTGGAAGTCTCGAAGGAAAGAGATTTATGATAGTGAATGTAGCCTCCAAATGTCGTTTTACTCCTCAATACGAAGAATTGGAGAAGCTTTATAAAAAGTATAAAGATCAAGGTTTTGAAATTATAGCTTTTCCTGCAAATAACTTTCTTTGGCAAGAGCCTGGCACTGATGCTCAAATTAAAGAGTTTTGTACGCTAAACTACCAAGTGAGTTTCAAACTAATGAGTAAGGTTTCGGTTAAAGGAAAAACGCAAGCTCCAATCTATTCATGGCTTACCAAGTTGGATCTTAATGGTAAATTAAAAAGTAAGGTGAAGTGGAATTTTCAGAAGTACTTAGTTGACGAAAAAGGAAATTTAGTGGCAATGCTTCCTCCATCTACATTGCCAAATGATTCCAGAATTACCTCTTGGATTGAAACGGGAAAATTTACGAAGTAGTTATTGGCCATTATTCCAAATCAAATAACAAAACTATTTTATGAAGTCATATAAACAAATTCTTGATTTTTTATATACTCAGTTACCGATGTTTCAAAGGCAAGGCGCTGCGGCATACAAAGCTGACTTGAGTAATACGATAGCACTTATGGATATGCTCAGTCAGCCACAGAAGGCATTTCCATGTGTGCATATTGCAGGAACAAATGGAAAGGGTAGTAGTGCTCATATGATTTCGTCCATACTGCAACAACAAGGATATAAAACAGGACTATACACTTCGCCGCATTTGGTCGATTTTCGAGAGCGAATTCGTGTAAATGGTGAAATGATAAGGGAGGAGGCTGTTGTAAGTTTTGTTGAAAAGCATAAGCTAGAGTTCGAAGCAATTCACCCCAGCTTTTTTGAAATTACCTTCGCAATGGCCTTGTATTATTTTCGAGAGCAGGAAGTAGATATTGTTGTGATGGAAACAGGTATGGGAGGTAGGCTCGATTCAAGTAATGTGGTGGAACCAATCGTGAGTCTTATTACAAATATTGGTATGGATCACACTCAGTTTTTAGGAAATACTTTGGAAAAAATTGCTGGCGAGAAAGCGGGTATTATCAAGAAAGACATTCCTGTAATCATTGGACAACGGCAAGCCGATATTGTTCATGTGTTTGAACGAAAGGCTAATGAAATGAATTCCCCACTATATTTTGCTGAAGATATAGTGAAGCTTGATATACGTAGTTCTGAAAAAAAGCAATGCTTTGAAGTTAGTATTGCAAAGAATAGAAAAGGGGTAATGTGTATTCCGCTTTTGGGAAAATATCAAATAAATAATTTACAGTCAGTATTGTCCACAATATACCATATTGATTTGTTGGGCGATTTTCCTGTATCCGATGAGAGTATTCGTAAGGGTTTAGCTTGTACTGTGAAGAGTACAGGTATTCAGGGGCGATGGCAACAATTGGCTCACAGTCCCAAAATCATATGTGATACAGGGCATAACGAAGATGGTTTAAGTTGGGTAACGAAACAAATTGAAGCTGAAAGATATCAAAAATTGCATTTTATCTTAGGAATGGTGAATGATAAAGAAGTGGGTAAAATACTTTCACTTTTGCCGAAAAATGCTGAATATTATTTTTGTAAGGCTGATATTCCACGAGGTTTGCCTGTGGAGGAGTTGGCAAGTAAAGCTAATAGTATAGGACTGAAAGGGAGTGCTTACACTTCAGTGAATAAGGCGCTTTCTATTGCTCGTTCAAAAGCTAAAATAAATGATTTGATTTTTGTGGGTGGTAGTACCTTTGTAGTGGCGGAAGTATTGGAAGGTGAGAAATAGAAAGTATTTAAAAAGCAAAAAACTCGCTTGCTCACCACGAGTTTTTTATATTGCTATTCTAAAACAACTTTGCGAAAACTAGGTACGTTTTCTTGCAATTCATTAATCAATTACTATGCCATTTTTGTAAGATGTAGTATTTGAGTTGATTATGAATTTATTTACTTTTGTTAGTATTTCATATTGAGAATTTGCATCTAAAAAATAGAATTAAACAAAAAAAAGGCTTGTCTATACTGACAAGCCTTTTTTATTTAGTTCACTTCTTCTTACTTCTTCAGGCTGTTTTTTTGCTTAGCCATATCTTCTAGCTTTTGCTGAAACTTCGATTTTTTTACTGGTTTCTTTTTATTCTCTTGAAGCTTGGCATGTATTGCATCTTCGTTTACAAATTTACGCATAAAGTACATTTGTGAAAATGTAATGATATTGGCTAAGAAATAATAGTAACTTAGTCCTGATGCGTAATTATTGAAAAAACCTAGGAACATCAATGGCATCAAATACATCATGGTTTTCATGCCAGGCATTTGTTGACTACTACTCATCATCTGGTTATTCATTTTGGTATATAAGATGGTAGAGATTGTCATCAAAATGGTAAATAAACTAATATGGTTACCATAGAATGTACTTAAAAGTGGTATTTGCTGTGTCCATGAAAAAATTGCATCATAACTCGAAAGGTCATCTGCCCATAGGAACGACTGTTGACGTAGCTCAATGGAGGCAGGGAAGAATCGGAATAAGGCAAAAAGAATTGGCATTTGTAATAGCATAGGTATACAACCAGCCATCGGGTTTACTCCAGCCTTTTTATACAGAGCCATTGTAGCCTGTTGCTTTTTCACCGAATCTTCCTTTTTCGGGAATTTCGCACCTATCTCATCAATCTCAGGTTTTAACACCCGCATTTTTGCTGATGATAGGTAGGTTTTATATGCAATGGGAAATAGTGCAATTTTTAATAATAATGTTAATGCTAATATAATAATACCATAGTTCCAACCAAATCCACTGAGGAAATCAAATACAGGAATTGTGACATATCGGTTAATCCATTGTAATAAGAAAAAGCCCCATCCTAACGGGATTTGCTGATCTAAATCCATATTATATTCCGAAAGAATTTTGTATTTATTGGGTCCAAAGTACATTTTCATTGGGAATTTTTCCACATCAGAGCCACTTAAAGGTATTGTGAATTCTGTATGCATTGTTTGAAGGTACTTGTGTAAATGAGCCCCGTCGTTAACATTAAATGAAATGTCAGCAGACTTAAAAGCGTTTTCGGCAATTAGCGTACTCGAGAAAAATTGTTGTTTATAAGATATCCAGTTAACTTTTGTTTTTAGCTCTTCTGAATCTTCTTCATCCATTTCGCTTAAATAATCAACATCGGCATCTTTATACTTATAATAAATTGTGGTTTGTTTGCGCTCTTGTTCGGCATCTTTTTCTTTACCAGTCATCGACATATTCCAATTCATGGTCATAAAACTATAGCCTGGCATTATGTATTCGTACATGCCTTTCATGTTCAGATTGAATCCTAACATATAATCGTTATTTGAAAGTATGTATTCGAACTCTAAATAACGGTCACGGTCAACCACTCCATTGTTGTCATTAGGATAAACACGCATGGAAAAAGTTAGATTTTGACCTTCGGCCACATAAAATGAGTCTTGATCATTTGACATTCCATTCAAAACAGGCTCAAAATATAGATCCTTAGTTTCAACATGTTTATCATTAAGTAATATACTAAGATCAGCGGTATTTTTATCAAATAATATTAGTGGGAGAGTATCGTAAGTACGAAAGTTTTTTATTTGTACATAAGTAATAGTTCCTCCTTTTTTTGATACTTTCAGTTTCAAAACATCATTTTCAATAATAATGTCTTTGTCTTCTCCTATAGCAGCAGCTGCAAAACTTCCGTATTTTCTAAAGTTTAATTCTTGCGCAAGGCTGTCATTTTGCGGAGAAGCTATGATTTCGTTTTGTGATGAGCTAATAGATTTTTGCTCGTCTTGACGATTTGCAAATGCAATAGAGTCTTGTATTTGTTGGCGCACTATATTAGCATGTTCAACTCGGGCAATCGAATCAGTACGTCGTTGCTCTTTAACTTCTTCCTCTGAGGGAGCTGACCACATTGAGTAACCAATAATTATTAGGAAGATTAAAGCACCCCCGATTATGGAATTTTTATTCATATTATTTGTGTAAAATGTTATATTCTATATTCATAATATAGCTTTAGCTAAAAGCTATTTTCAAGTGTGCAAAGATACTTTTTTTACTTATTGTGTGTACGAAAACTTTTTTGCTATTATGAGGGTATTGTTTTATAAATATAATTTTTGATTTTAATTACTCTCTTGGCTACATTATCATTTTTCTTTACCTTTGTATACTACAAGAATTAATAACTTATTAAATGAATAAAAAAAGAATAGCTGTTATTATTAGTACGCTGTTATCAACTCGCTATAAGGTTACTATAAAAGGTGTTGAGCTTTTGTCTTCAGACCGTTCGTCATTATATCTTCCTAATCACCCCGCTGAGGTTGATCCTCAAATATTAATTTCTGAAATAGGGAAGTATGATGAGCCTGTGCCGATGATTAGTGAGACCTATTACAATTTACCTCTTATTAATTCCTTTATGAAGTTTCTTGATGCGGTTCCTGTAGCTGACCTTGAAGCTGGTAGTCGAGATGTATCAGTAGTTGAGAACATGAGAAAAGCTATGTTAGGGGCCTTGAAAAATGGTAAAAGTGTAGTGCTTTATCCTTCGGGACAGTTGAGCAATCAAGCTTATGAAAAGATTTTTAATAAGCAAAGCGCATATAGACTGGTTCAGGAGTTAGATGATAATACACGAGTAATTGGGGTTCGGCAACAAGGGTTGTGGGGAAGTGTATGGTCTAGAGCTTGGTGGGGAAAATCGCCAGATTTTTTTAAGGTTTTTTTGTTGAGTGGTTTTTATGTTTTAGCAAATTTAATATTTTTTGTTCCAAAGCGAAAAGTTGAAATTGAATTTGTTGATATTTCTGAGGAGGCTAAGGCGAAATCTAAGAGTTTGACACGTAGAGAATTTAATGAATATCTTGAAACTTTCTATAACGTAAACGGGGAAGAGGGCGCACGTTTTATTCGTCATTTTTTCTTTCTCCCTTTTTCAAAGAAGAAAATACATAAAAAAGTAAAAGGTTTTGTAGTGAAAGGAAAAGGGCTGGTGTTTAGATCTTTGCCTGATGCGTAAGTGCATCTAGTTACTATTGTAATTGTTTAAAATATATACATATGAAGGAGTCATTATTACATATATCAAAATCGGCAGATTATAATGTAATGCCGAATATGGATAAAAATATACTTGAAAATTTTATTACTGAATTTTCTAAGAATAAGGATGAGTATTTTGCATGGGACGCTACAAGTGGTACCTCTACTCGTAAAAGCTTTTTTATGAAGGCGGCTGTAGTTTCGCAGCTTATCAAATCAAGAGTAAGTGGTAAGTACGTTGGGATTATGTTACCTGCATTGCAATCGACAAGCTTGCTGATCATTGCTTCGTATATGGCTGGTAAAATTCCTGTGATGCTTAATTGGACAGTAGGGCATAAGGTATTGACTTATTGTGCTGATTTAACAAATTTGGAAGTAATAATTACTGCTGATGCTTTTTATAATAAAGTAAAGGAACAGCTCCCTGATGATATTACTAGTCGATTACTACTGCTTGATAAAGAAGTGAAGAATATAAGCTTGGGAATGAAAATAAAAGGGGCTTTTATGGCTACTTTTCCTGGTTTGTTTATCAATACTAATATTGATACTACTGCAGTCGTATTGTTTACATCAGGAAGCGAAACCTTGCCAAAAGCTGTAGAATTATCGCACGAAAATATTGTTAGTGACCTATGGGGTTCCTTGCAATTATTTGATATTCGAGTGCAAGGGATTTTTCTGAGCTTTTTACCCCCATTTCATAGTTTTGGCTTCACGGTGCTATCAATACTTCCTTTACTTACAGGGGTTAAAGTTGCTTATACGCCAAACCCAACTAATCTGCGCGAAGTTGTTGATGCGCTTAAACATACTAAGGCTAATAATATAATGGTTACGCCTACTTTACTGAAGTTGATTATGGCTCGTGCTGAGAAAGAAGATCTGTCAACTGTAGAGTTGGTAATTTCAGGTGCAGAAAGTTTGCATAAAGATATTCTTAACAATTTCAATGAGATGACCGATAATAAGTCCTTAATAGTGGAAGGCTACGGAATAACGGAATGTAGTCCTATTGTATGTCTTAATCCAAAAGACTGGCAAAAGTTGAATAGTGTTGGTAAATTCATAATTGGTATTGATTACCATATTATGGATTTGGATACTGAGAAATCTTTAGATGTAGGAAATGAGGGGATGATTGTAGTAAGAGGGAAAAGTGTTTTTGGAGGCTATATGGATAAAAATATTGATTCTCCATTTGTTGAAATAGAAGGTAAAGAATATTATAAAACAGGTGATTTGGGATATGTGGATAAAGATGGTTTTGTATTTATTACTGGGCGTTTGAAACGTTTTATTAAAATTGGTGGCGAAATGATTAGTATGCCATTTATTGAAAAAGTACTTGAGGAAAAGTATGGAGAAGAGGGAAGGCATGTGTTGGCAGTAGAAGGTAGTGATAGAGGGAAAGAGCCCATTGTAACTTTATTTTCGTTGAACGAATTGGACCTTAAAGATGTAAATAAATACCTGAGAGAGTCAGGAGTAGCATCGATTGCAAAAATTCGGGATATTAAAGTGATTGATGAAATACCCATGTTGGGAAGTGGTAAAACTGATTATCGTAGCTTGAAAGAAATGGTTGAGTCTGAGCTATGAGTACAATAACAATTAGAAAAGGAAGTATTGCTGATTTAGATATTTTGGTGGGTTTTATGATTGCCATGGCTGAGGAGACCGAAGGTTTGGTGTTGGAGCCTGCAGTACTTAAGCCAGGTATTGAATCGGCCTTGAAGGATGCTCAGAAAGGTGTTTACTATATTGCTGAAATTGAAGGAGTAGTTGCGGGCTCTTTAATGACCACATTCGAATGGAGCGACTGGCGAAACAAATGGGTGTTGTGGGTACAATCGGTTTATACACATCCAAATTATCGAGGTCAAGGGGTTTATAATGCATTATATCAAAATCTTGTGACCAAGGTTAATGCCGGCGAGTATGCGGGAATTAGATTATACGTTGATAAAACAAATGCCTCAGCTCAAAAGGTTTATGAAAAACTTGGGATGAATGGTGAACACTATTATTTCTATGAATGGATGAAATAGAAATTTGATTTTTTTGGAGTATTTATTTTATGGATGTTTTCTCCATTGATACTTATGTTTTCTTATTTTTGCTAGCTCAATATTACATATTGATTGTTGAGGTAGAATATGCCCTACAATAAAAATCGCTAATTATTTACACAAAGTACTTATATTAAAGTTAATATATCAATGAAAAAAATGTTGAAAATAAGTGGGGTTATCATAGGATTATTGATTGTTCTAATGATTACCCTCCCTTTTTTGTTTAAGGACAAAATTGTTGAAATAGTAAAAGAAGAGATTAATAATTCGGTAAATGCAAAAGTCAACTTTGAAGGTTTTGCTTTGACTTTGTTTCATAGTTTTCCCGATTTTACCTTTGAAATAAAAGGGATGACTGTTGTGGGAGTTGATGAGTTTGCGAATGATACTCTCACTGCAATTGATAATATTTACATCAATTTTGATCTAGTAAGTGTATTTTCAAGTGATTATAAAGTAAATGCCATTGAGATATCACACCCAGTGTTAAATCTTAAGTTTATGCGTGATGGAAAAGCTAACTGGGATATTGTAAAAGAAAGTGTTGAGGATGGAGTAGTGCCTGAGGAGGTAGATACAGTGTTAGCAGAGGAGGCTTCTGCTTTTAAAATGCAATTGCAGAAGTTTGAGATTAGTGATGCATATATAAGATATGATGATAAGGTGTTAAATATGTTTACACACATCGATGGCTTAAACTTGATATTGGCAGGCGATTTTACGGAAAGTATAACTAATATTGAGCTTGAAACGAGCATTGATGCGATGACTTATCACATGGATGGTTTGAATTATTTGAACAGGGCTAAAATGAGTTTTGAAGCCAATATTATTGCAAATCTCGATTCCTCGAAATATACTTTCAATAAAAATTTGTTTAAAGTAAATGGTTTGGGTTTAGCATTTGATGGTTTTATAGCTATGCCTGGCGATAATATTGTAATGGACTTAAAATATCGAGCTCTTGAAACAAGCTTTAAGAGTTTGTTGTCGATGATACCAGCAATTTACAAAACGGATTTTGAAGGCCTAAAAACATCTGGAAAGTTTAGTATGAATGGTTGGGCAAAAGGAGTTTATAATGAAGTGAGTATGCCTGCATTTGCACTTACAATGAATGTGAAAGATGCAATGTTTCAATACCCAGATCTGCCTGAAAAAGTAGATCAAATTAGTATTGTAATGAAGGTGTCTAGTCCTAGTTCTGACTTGGATAAAATGGAGATTGATGTGGAGAAATTTCATTTCAACATTGCTAAAAACCCTATGGATATTAAGTTAAAACTTAGTACTCCAATGTCTGATCCCAATATCGATGCACAGTTCAAAGGTCGTTTTGATTTGGCAAGTATAGATAAGATATACCCTTTGGACGAAGGTATGGAAATGAGTGGCTTATTTACAGCAGATTTGTCGTTCAAGGGAAAACAGTCGGCATTAGATAAAGGGTATTATAGTAAGTTTAAGGCATCGGGTAGTTTGGGAATCAAAAAAATGAATTATAAAGATGCTGATTTGCCAGAGGGTGTTCATATTGCAAAAGCGAAAATGGATTTTACACCTCGATATATTAGTTTGTCTGATTTTAAGGTTACTTATAATAAGAATACAATTGATGCTAGTGGTCGATTGCGAAATTATTTGAGCTATGTATTGTCTGATGGCACGCTTAAAGGTTCAATGAATATAAGTGCCGATTATTTGGATTTTAATCAAATGATGGGGATAGAAAGTGTAAATTCATCCACCAGTGGCAATTCTAAAGAAACAGTCGCAAAAGCTGAAGCAATAGAAGAGGATTTAAGTATTGTACTTGTTCCAGATAATATTGATTTTACCGTTCAGGTAGTTGTGGGTAGGATGAAGTACGACGATCTTGTTATGAAAACTGTTTACGGAAAACTTCGTATTGCAGAGGAACGTGTACAGCTTGATAATTTTCATATGAATATGCTAAAAGGTAAGTTGATTATGAGTGGCTATTATAGCACGCTGGATCCAGAAAAACCAAAAGTTAGTTTGGTTTTGGGAATAACTGATTTCGATATCAAAAAGTCATACGATGCTTTCGTGGCAATTCAAAAATTTGCTCCAATTATGGGTTTAGCACATGGTAGTTATTCTGCTGCAATGAGTTATTCATCAAACCTAGATTTAAAAATGGAGCCCATGCTAAACACCGTTAATGCTGCTGGTTTATTGAGTATGTCTAAGGTGCAGGTGAAGGGGTCTAAGGCTTTTGCCGAGCTGGCAAAATCGTTGAACTATGATGAGTTAAACAATGTATCAACCAACGAATTTGATATTCCATACAGAATATCGGATGGCAAGTTATTGGTAAAACCATTCAATGTTGAGGTGGATGATATTCCGATGACCATTAAGGGAGTTACCTATTTGAATCAAGATATCGATTATAATGTGGATATGCAAATCCCACGTTCTAAGCTTGGCTCTTCGGCAAATGCAATGATTAATAGTTTAGTGTCGAAGGCAAATGCCGCTGGGGTGAATGCTAGTGTAGGCGAAACAATTAATGTGAAAGCAAAGATAAAAGGTACAACTACGAGTCCTGTGGTTGAGCTTAATTATAAAGAAGCCACTGCCGATATTAAAGAGCAATTGCAGGACGAGGCGCAAAAGCAAATCGATGAATTGAAAAAACAAGCCGAGGCTGAGCTTGAGAAACAGAAAAAAGAACTTGAGCAAAAAGCTAAAGCAGAGTATGAAAAGCATAAGGCTGAATTGGAAAGAATAAAGAAGGAAGAAGAGGAAAAAGCCAAGAAGAAACTTGAAGAAGAGGCGAATAAGTTGTTGGACGATTGGTTTTAAGTTGGTGATTATAGTTATTAGATGGCCGCAAATTCAGATTAATCAACGGATTTGCGGCTGTTGTTTTTTTAGATTATAAGGAATGCAGAATATATATTTAATAGGTTTTATTGGCAGTGGCACTAAAAAGCATGCAGCACGTATTGCCGAGAAATGGGGTTTAACACATATTGACACTGATGAGTACCTGGAAGGTGCAGAGGGAATGAAAGTGCAAGAGATCTTTCGCAATAAGGGAGAGGATTATTTTAGAGAAATTGAGGAGGATTTATTGCTTGATATTCAGAGCCAAGAAAATCTGATGGTGTCATTTGGTATTGGTACTCCCTGTGTTGGCGATAATATGGAAATAATGCAGGGCAGTGGCTTGATAGTGTATTTACGTGCTGGTGTGGGTTGTGTGATGAAAGGGGTAATGGCTCTTCGCAAAAAAGGTGAAATGTTTACGGAGATGGAAGTGGCAGAAGTGTCAGATTTTTTAATGGAGAAATTGGACGAGCGAAGACCTTGTTACGAGAAGGCTGCACAAATTACTTTACGTGCTAGAGGGCTTGATACTAAGGTTTTGGAGGCTGATATAAAGGCTGCTCTAGGGTAAGTACTTCGAAGTGCGAATTCGCTTTATATAGTCCTTTGATAAATCCTTCAATGATTCTAAATTTTTATCAGTATACTCATTTATTGCCTTTATACGAGAGTAGGTTTTTTCCTTAGCTTTAGTAGTAGCCTTTTTTATTTGTTTCGATTTTGGGCTTGCTTTTTTAGTAGTGTTTTTCTTTTTTACAACAGCTTCCTTTTTCTTGGCATCCGTTTTTTTCTTCGATTCAGCTTGAACCGTAGGTTTCTTTTTTGCTTCTTTCGGCTTCTTGTTTTTACTCGTCGATTTTTTTAATTTGGTTTTCTTCTTCTTCTTTTCCTTTTCAGCTAATTTTTCAAGCTCTCTTAGCTTTTTCTCTTTATTTTTACGTTCTTTTTCTAGTTTTTTCGCCTTTTCTTTAGCTTTTTTTGCCAGCTCTTTTTCTTCTTTCTTTTTTTGAGCTGCTTCAAGCTTCTTCTTTTCTTTTTCGCGCTCTTTTATTATCAATTCAATCTTTGCTGTTTTAATAATTCGATTGCTATTAGCACTCTCTTCGCCAGGAAAAAGTATAGTCAATTCTTTTTCGCAAAAGGCAGCAATATCAGGAAAAAATCGTTCAAAATCAGACTTGTATAGTTCATAATCGGCACGTAAATCATTCACAGCAAATTCCATGTTGGACTTGTTTTTAGCTCTACGAGCCATCATATCAAATGCTCGGGTAAGTCCATCAAATTTACCATAACTAGCTAGCCAATTTTGCATGATGATAAAAGGTAATAATTGCTTTGTTTTGCGAGGCAAAACAGTATAGTTACGAAGTAAAATACCATAGCTATATGAGGTGAAATGAGAAAGAGATATCTCGGAATACTCATCCCAGTTACGAGCTAAAAAATGATCGTAGAAAATATCGGCTATTACCCCTGCATATTTATGATATTTTTTATGAAGGCGTGTGCGTGTTTGAATAAAGGCAGGGTGGTGGTCTGTATAATAATCAATTTTTCGATGCAACATAATACCATCAATAATCTCTTGTGGAAAATGGTGGATTTTATTTCCTCGAATATGATCGGCAATAAAATTTCCTAGCATGATTTTTTCATGGTCTCCTGAAAGCTTCAGATGTGCTAAGAAATTCATTTTTTATTGTTTAAAAATTACTAAAGTTCAATATTCTTAGGTGTAATAAAAACACCTTTTTTTATATACTCATTATACGAGCCTAAAGTTACGCTTTTTAACGATTATATTTATACTTAATTGTTTAATTTTAAACGCTATTAAATAGAAACGTTATAAATATATTGCAAATGTCACTAATCGTCATGTATACAGCAATATATACTAAATGACTTAAGTGTTAAATATTGCCATATATATCATAATTATTTTTACTTTTGCGACAAATTGAATATCAAAAAATATTAAATTAGATTATATATGCAAAAGATCGTATTATTAGGGGATGAAGCAATAGCCCAAGGAGCAGTTGATGCAGGTTTATCTGCGGTTTATGCCTATCCTGGAACACCTTCAACTGAGATTACAGAGTATATACTTCGTTCGAAGGAAGCAAAAAATGGTGGAATTGTTGCCTCGTGGACAACCAACGAGAAGACTTCCATGGAAATGGCAATAGGAACTTCTTATGCAGGAAAACGCGCTTTAGTTACCATGAAGCACGTGGGATTAAATGTTGCTGCTGATGCATTTATGAATGCGGCAATTACAGGTGTTAATGGTGGAATAGTAATAGTTTCGGCTGATGATCCATCAATGCACTCCTCGCAGAATGAACAAGATTCTCGTTACTACGGTAAGTTTGCACAGATTCCTATTTTAGAGCCGGTAAATCAGCAAGATGCTTACGATATGATGAGCTATGCGTTTGAAATGTCGGAGCGATTGAATGTTCCAGTACTTATTCGTATTACTACGCGTTTGGCACACTCTCGTGCAGGAATAGTTTTGGGAGAGAAAACTCCACAAAATGAGTTGAAGCTTCCTAAGAATAGTCGTCAGTTTGTATTGTTGCCAGGTATTGCACGTGTGCAGTATAAGAGCTTATTAGCCAATCAGCCTCTTTTCGAAAAAGAGTCTGAAGAAAAAGGTTATAATATGCTTCTTGATGGTAAAGATAAGAGTCTAGGAGTAATTACTACAGGTATTGCGTATAATTATTTAATGGAGAATTTTCCTGAAGGAATCGATTTTCCTGTTCTTAAAATAGCTCAATATCCTATGCCTCTCAAGATGCTTAGAGAATTCTACGATAGTGTAGATGAAATATTAGTGTGTGAAGATGGTTATCCATTGGTTGAGGAGCAACTGAAAGGATATTTAGATTTAGGTAAAACAGTTCATGGTCGTTTAGATGGCGCTTTGCCACGTGATGGCGAATTAAATCCAAATATTGTGGCCAAAGCTTTAGGTCATGAAATAGTTGAGCAATATGAAACTCCGGGAGTTGTTACCCAACGCCCACCAGCTTTATGCGCTGGATGCCCTCATACTGATTCATATACAGCCTTGAATGTGGTAATGGAATATTATGGTGAAGGTAGAGTGTTCTCTGATATCGGTTGCTATACTTTAGCTGCCCTAGAACCATTGGAGTCGATTAACTCATGTGTAGATATGGGTGCATCAATTACCATGGCTAAAGGTGCTGCTGAAGCTGGTCTTGTGCCTTCGGTAGCTGTTATTGGTGATTCTACATTTACACACTCTGGTCTTACCGGATTGTTGGATTGTGTGAATGCCAAAGCGCCTGTTACTGTTTTAATTCTGGATAACGGAACCACGGGTATGACAGGTGGTCAAACATCGCAAGCTACCGGGAAAATTGAAGATATTTGTATTGGTTTAGGTGTAGATAAAGATCACGTTCGTGTGATTAATCCTATCAAGAAAAATCATGAAGAAAATATCAAGGTGATGCAAGAGGAGATGGAATATAATGGTGTTTCTGTTGTGATTCCTCGTCGAGAGTGTATCATTACTTTAGGTGCTAGAATTCGTGCAAGTAAGAAAAAATAAGATTATCATTTTTTAATAATATATAAAATGCAAAAAGATATAGTTTTAGGCGGAGTAGGAGGGCAAGGTATTTTAACTATTGCTGCTACCATTGGTACCGCTGCTGTAAACAAGGGATTGTACTTAAAACAATCTGAAGTTCATGGAATGAGTCAACGTGGTGGTGATGTAATGTCGAACCTACGGTTGTCGTCTGAAGAAATCTTCTCAGATCTGATTCCTCAAGGTAAAGCAGACATCGTTATTGGTGTGGAGCCTATGGAGGCTTTGCGACATGTGAAAATGTTGGCTAAAGATGGGTGGTTGATTACCAACTCTATTCCTTTCAAGAATATTCCAAATTATCCGGAAATTGATGGTGTAATAGAAGAGTTAAAGAGATTTCCTAAACATGTAATTTTAAATGCTGACCAGATTGCTAAGGATTTAGGAAGCTTAAAAGCTGCTAATATGGTGATTTTGGGTGCTGCTATTCCATTTATTGGATTAGAGCTAAGTGATTTTGAAGGTGCTCTTAAAATGATTTTTGGAAAAAAAGGTGACGATATTGTAAATTTGAATATCAATGCCCTTAAAGCAGGAATGAAAGAAGCTGAAAAGTTTTTATAATAATCGCTCTATAATAAAATTCTAGGCAGCTCAAGAAAATTGGGCTGCCTTTTTATATTTTTATAATGACCAGTAAAGCTATTAATAAACGTTTAAAGATATCTAAATCGGAGTTTGGAGTCTTTAAAATACACATTTTATTCTCAGTTATTCAGGGAGTTATAATGGGTGTATTTGCTCTTAATGAGTTTGTTTTTATTAAAGATATGCTAGGTACAAAAATGCAGCTTAGTTATTTATTGCAATTAAGTGTAATTCTTATGCTTTTCTCCGTTTTTGTAAATGAGTTTCTTAGGAGAATTGCCGACAAAAAGAAAATGTTGATTTGGGCGTCAATCATTACGCATATCCCTCTTTTTGGTATTGCTTTTTTTCCAAGTAGTGAATTGGCATATCAAGCTTTTCCTTATTATCATTATATATTTCTTGGTATTTTCTTTTTCTTTTACCTCAATCTAATACTGGTTCTTCCAATTATTAACCAAATGCTTAAAGGAGCATACGAACATGCTAATTTTGGGCGGTTATATAGCTATGCTAGCTCCATCAATAAAACCGTATTGATGTTTGTAACCTTTGGATTTGGTTTTCTGCTTGATATTGATAATTATGCTTTTGTATATATATATCCTATTTTGGCAATATTGGGAATTATATCGATTGTACTATTAGCAAAAATAAAAGTGCCACAAGAAGATGTAGTTATTAAACGAGGCTTTGTAGCTGCAAGTTTTAATTCATTGCGCGAAATGAAATCTATTTTGGTAAACAATCAACCTTATCGACAATTCGAAATAGGATTTATGTTTTATGGTTTTGCTTGGATGATTACCGCCTCCATTATAGCTATTTATTTTAACGATGCTTTGGAGATGAATCATGCTACGTATGGATTCTATAAAAATGGTTATAATGTTCTAGCAATACTTTTATTACCTTATTTTGGAAAGGTATTAGGCAAAATTGATCCACGTAAGTTTGCGGCCATTACTTTTGCTTCTTTATTATTTTACTTGCTATTTATGGCGCTTACTGAACACTTTCCTTTTTCTTTCCAGCTAGGTTCAATCGAAGTGTTTGGGATGTTACTAATTGCCTATCTCTTTTATGGGGTATTTGCTGCTACAATGGCTTTATTGTGGTTTATTGGTTCGGCGTATTTTTGTAAAAAAGAAGAGGCTGCTCAATATCAGGCTGTACATTTGTCATTGACAGGCTTTAGAGCCATTATATCATTTCAGTTGGGAGTTATTTTTTATCAATTGTGGGGCTTTTCTGTTACATTCGGTATTGCTATTTTATCTCTTGCAATAGGAGTTTTATATATGATTTGGTCGTATAGAAACAGAAAAATAACGCATGATTATTCTTGAAAATTAGAATAACTAATTAGGATTAATTGGTAGTTCAATAGTAAATATAGTACCCTTATTAAGCTCACTTTCAACCTTAACTTTACCATTCATCCTTCGGGCAAACTCGGCAACTACTTTAAGGCCTAAGCCAGTACCATATTCGTTTTCGGTTCCTCGCATTTGGTAATCTGAATCGATGGAAAAAATATTTGCAAGATACTTTTGCTCAATTCCAATCCCATTATCATTTATTATTATCTTAATAAAATCACTTGTAGTTTCAGTACTAATAATGATAATACCACTGCTATGTGTAAATTTAATTGCATTGTTTATTAAATTGGTCAATATGGTATAGGTCATTTTTCGGTCAGCAAATACATCAGCATGAGGATTTACCTGATTATTTATAACTAGCATTTTGTTCTCAATTTGAATTTTATTCAATTGAAGTACTTCGTTTATAAGCTGCAAAAGGTTTACTTTTTTTGTGGTCATTTTAAGAATACCTGTTTTCGATATTGACCATTCCATAAGGTTTTCAAGTAATTGATACGTGCTTCTAGTATTTTGCAACAAGCTCTTTATAATAGCATTTTTTTCATCTTCGGTATATTGTGTTGAGTTTGTATCTAATTCGCCCAATAGTCCTAATAAAGAGTTGAAAGGGGCTTTCAAGTCATGGGCAATAATTGATATCAACTTGTTTAGTTGACCGTTGAGAAGTTGAAATTCTTCTTTTTGTTTACTAATCTCTTCGTTTTTAGCCTGCAATACTACGTTCAATCGCTTCGTTTTATTGTACATACTATAAGTGAATAGCAGTATTAATATTGTAAGAAGCAGAGCAAAGGCAATTAGCGCATTAAGGTATTTATGTTTCTGTATAAGGGCCTGTTTTAGTCCATTTTGTTTTTCTAGATGCTTATTCTGTTCTTTAATATGTGTTAATTTATTTTTTGAATTAAGCAAGCTTATTTTTTCTTCAGCTATTACGCTATGTATTTCCATTTCTACAGCATGAAAATTCTTATAGTTCAAATAAGCAGAATAATACTTGCCCTCAATAGAGTCGCATTTTGACAAGTGCTTGTATGCACTCTTCTGAAATTCAAGACTGCTAAGGGTAATTGATCGTTTTAGGCCTTCTTCTAAGTTGATTCTTGCTTTTGGAACTTCTCCTAGTTCAAGGTAAGTATTGCCCATATTTACGTAACAAGCCATCTTTGAGTGGGGGTCCGATTGTTCATCATCAAGGGCTGAAATAATTTTAAAATATTCTAATGCTTCGGCAAATTTTCCTTGATTGTTTTTTAAGGCACCAAGGTTTACTAAAGCTATGGAGTATAGCAGATGATTATTTTCTATACCCTCTTTCGAAAGTGTTTTTTCGAAATAATATTCAGCTGAGTCATAGTTATTTTCGTCTTGAAAATAAACCATGCCTATATTGCAATATAACTCATCACTAATATCGGCCTTATCAAACTCATAAACCATTTTCAATGATTTTTTATAGTATTTAAGGGCAGTTAGGTGGTCGTCGATATTAATATATAAATTTCCGATGCTATTATAACCGTGTATAAGGTACAAGGAATCATCAATTTCTTCAAGTATTTCTAATCCAATAAGTAGTTCTTCAATAGCTAAATCATATCTACTTTCCATGGTATATAGGCTGCCTAGATCAAGCGAAGCTTTGGCTAAGGCTTTTTTATTGTCAAGCAAACGATATAGCCGGCATGCTTCAATGAGGTGTTTTTCTGATGAATCTATTTCACTTAGGTATTGATATGTAATAGCAAGATTGTTTGAGATCTTGGCTGTCATATTAGTGTCATGATTAATTTTAGAAAATGCTAGCCCTTGGATATAGGTATCTCTAGCACTATCCATATTATTATCAAACCAATAGCATGCGCCTTTTAGGTTAATTCCATCGTAATAACGCTCAGTGAACCTCGATTTATCGATAGACTTAAGACCAAGTTTAAGATATTTCAGACTAGAGTCAGGAGCAATTTTTATATAATCTAATGATATCGAGTAGCAATAGTCAAATATAAGTGTGTCTGAAGATGTTTTGCTAAGTAATGTTTTCAGGCTATCTAGTCGATTCTGACTTATCGTATTTAATGGCAAAGCCAGAAGAATAGCGAATAATATGAGCAATTTGTTTGTGTGCATAGGATTTAATTATAACCGAGGCTAAAGTAAGAAATAAATTAAGAAAATTAACAAAAAATATAATTAATCGAAGGAGGGAGAACTCAAACTATGACTAATTTACTTTCAAATATCAGTAAAGCTCTAACTGTTAATAGAATATAAATTTACACGAGGAGACTGACCTGAATTTGCCAAATTATAACACAAGAAAAATGTGTAATCAACGATTACCTAAAAGAAGAGAGATAAATAATTTTTATAAAATTGTGATTATGTAAAACAATTATTTATCTTTGCAGCCGCTAAAAACGGAAGCGTTTAAGCAAAAGGAGAGGTGGGAGAGTGGCTTAATCCACCAGTTTGCTAAACTGACGTACGGGCAACTGTACCGGGGGTTCGAATCCCCCCCTCTCCGCAATATAGCTTGATTATCAAGAATATACAAGCTACAGGGACTAAAAGAGGGATTAGCTATATCAGTTAGTCCCTCTTTGTTTTTCGTGAAATAAATCCCGTTAATCATGGCAATAAAGAGGAAAACTCTATGCAAATTAGACGTCCTTACTCTCTGAAAATGTTACAATGTTATTTTTTCGATTATAATTGGTGGGGTATTACATTATATCGTAACAAATTCAGATTTAATTAAATTCATGAATTTTCCTTTGAAGCTTCTCGTTACTTTTATTGTTTTAGGCTTTTCATTAATTACAATAAGAATAACACCATTAATATTGATTTTCTTTATTCTGTTTATGTTTACTATTGTAGTTCTATTTACCTGTTGAAGGCAGCCTAAGTTTGCGTCTAAGAAACTTGATAGTGACTGCTTGGTAACCACTGTTTCATAATCCATATAGATTTCTGTCACTTTGCCAATTGATTCGATTGAGATAATTGATTCAATTCTAATGAATTCAACTCCTCTATTTGTTTTTACTAGAATACACATAATAAGTTGTTTTAAGGTTTATATTAAATATTAAAAGACATGCTGAGCTTAAAAATGGGTAAGTACATGCCAATTAGAATAGTTGCGACTATTAAGCCAATGAATATTATCAAAATAGGTTCTAATATATTATTTAAAATAGTTGTATTGTATGTTATGTCTTCGTGATAGTTTTCTTTTGAAAGCTTAAAGATTTCTTCTAACCGGTTTGTTTCCATTCCAACTTTAATCATTGCTACCATTCGCTTATCAAAAAATGCTTGAGAGTTAACCGCATCATGAAAATTATCTCCGATAACTAACTTGTGTTCGATCTGGTTTAATGCTGCTTTGAGAGAATAGAAAGAACTCATTTCCCTAATTAGAGCTATTGATTCATGAATTGGAATATTCGCAGAAATAAAAAGTTCCATTGCTGAAGAGAATCTGCCTAAGTGAATTTTTCTAATAATATTACCAACAACAGGAATAGACAGAATCATTTTTGACTTGTGTAGTTGGTATGTATTTGAAGACCTTAGGGAATAGTTAATGATTATGAATGAGAAAGTAATAATCAAAACAAATAAAACTATCCAAATAATATTATCCGATAGATCAATTATTAGTTGCGTTAGATAAGGCAGCTCATGTCCAAAGCGATTAAAAATATCTTCAAACATTGGCACTACAAAAGTGAGCATGAAAATGACTGCCAAGATTGCTGTAATAAATACTATAATCGGATATGACAGTGCACTTGATACCTTTCTACGTAATTCAATTCGCTTGTTGAGATAATCAGATAGATTAATTACTGTAATTGCAAGTTTTCCAGTCTCTTCTCCTATTTTAATATTAAAAACTTCATATTTAATAAAAGCATTTGTCTTTTCAAATGCGAAAGCAAGCGACTTTCCATTACTAATAGATTCCCTAATTGACTCTAAAGCCCGAATAGTATCTTTATCATTCGAGAAGTCATTCAATAAGATATCCAAGGAATCCTTAATATTTATTCCTGTATTCAACAATATAGCAAGATTACTAAACAACTCCTTTTTCTTAATGTCTTTAAGCTTAGACTTCTTAAGTTTAATCTCAAAATTTAGTATTCTATTAAAAGTATTTAGTATCATATACGGGCTTTAGTTTTTCATTTTATTCTCAATTAGCACTTTTTGAAAATATGGATATTTTTTAAAAAATGCCATCTCAATTATTTCATCATCTAATGTTGCCAAAATTCTTATTTCATCAATAGTTCCTTTGTGCAATTCTATTGAATTATAATAAGCCTTTAGTTCAATTATATCAAGAAATAGAGTATCAGTAAGTTGAGATTTATTTAATAAATAATCAGAGCAGAATTCATACTCAACGTTAAAATTTGTGACAAAAGATACAGTATTCTCATTTATTTTTAAACTTTCACAGCTAACAAACTGATGTTTCAAATCTACGAATAATTTTTTTAAAATCATAGTTTTTTCATGAAATATTTGCTGTTTCGTCCTGTATTTTAGGATATTATCATAAATATAAAAAGACGAAGATATTATCGTGGTGCTTATTATCATCACTATTAATAATTCAAGAATTGAAAACCCTCTATATTTATATGTAAATGAGATGTTTAAGGACTCCATGTTTCGTAGTTTCTTAGAATTATCAACTCAGATATTAGCTCTTTGTTTGTGTTTGAACTAATTCTTATTTTTAACTGGTACAATGAATTAGGCAACTTGGATAAATCATAATCAATTTGCAAGGCAACTGATTTCTCTTTTTCGAAGATTAATTCAAGAGGAAGGTCTTCTTTCATTATCTCTACTTTAATTCTTTCCATGGTAATAAATGCTTTGAGTTGCATTAACTCATGCTTTGGATTTATTAGATTTGAATAACTAATTAAGGCAATGGAAAAAATTGCCGTAATAATAGTTAAGGAGATTAAAGACTCAATTAATGTAAAAGCTTTAATTCTTTTCTCAGATAATTTGTATGGTTTAAGCAATGCCATATTTTGTTTTTTAAGTTATTATGCCATGAATGTTCCCATTATTTGCTATATGATTTCAATTCAATTAATGCTTGCTCATTAGTTTTATTACTAAAGGCTAAACCTGCCAATATCATATTTGAAGTTTCTATGTTTGATATTTTTGTATCAATAAGAATACTTTCATAGAATGAAGATTTAGTCTTGGTTGTGAGCTTATTACATATTAATGAGCCATTTATTGTGCCTCTACAATCTACACATGAGTTTGAATAAATATGTCCATTAACCAATGCTTTATCTGATATCGATATTAAACTTCTATTGCTGGAAATTGCATAAATGAACCCGTCAATTATACTTCTCTTTTCAATAGTAATGTATGAGTCAATACCACTTGGATCAGTTAAAATTATAGCTGATGGAAAGCCAAGTTGCACCTTTTCTCCAATATGAACACTGTCATTAGCAATAATTTGTACCTGCCCTATAAAACCGTCTTCAATTACTATAATTGGCGCAGAAATAATAGAATTTTTTATTATACAGTTCTTCTTTATTACAATTAATGAATCAGATCTGACTATAATATTTCCAGAAAGATTAATATTTTTAAGATTGATGAAAGAACTGTTGTAGAGTACTATAGTTTCATTACCAAAGCTATTTAATAGTGAATCAAATTTAACATTATTTATCATAGACTTTTTGCTATGAACACTTGAAATAATCGATTTATATCTATCAACGAATGATTTTCTATCAAAATAATCGATATACAGCTTTGAGTCCATTATTTTTCCTCTGCAGAGTTTTTTCCTAGAGAATGACTTACCTTCAATATAGGCTCTTTCCAGGTATCCTTTTGGCACGAAAATATTTCCCTCAATTAATGTGTTCCCCGTTAATGACACAGTACTTCTTGCCTGATTAACAACAAGTGATGGCGTTTTAGTCTTTGAAATTAATGATGATGATATTATAGCTTTTGACTTATAAAACTTATTGTATTGCCCTGACACAAATACAATATTGAAATATCCCCATGTACTTCTTTTTACTATAATGGGATTTGGGCCATTTAACATTATAGAATCTAGGATATCAGATGTTTGTGATAATCCATATTCAATACCATAATCTACGTCGCTAATTAAACTGCAACTAAGTTTAGTTCGATTATAAACATCACGAGAAATTGAACGTAGCAGAATCAATGAGCTTAACATAATCGATACAATAACCATTATGAAAATTGCCCAGGGTAGGCTATATCCTTTCAATCGTTTCTTCATCATCTATTTTTTAAGTATATTTCTCCAAAACCCTTTTTTAGAATTTTTGTTAGAAGAAATATCATCTTCTATTTTTACACTACTATCATCCGCCTTTTGGGGATTTTTTGTTTTCTTTTTTTTCGCCTCTTTCACTTCTCCGAATTTTGAATAATGAATAACTTTCATTTTCTTACCATATTCGTAGTATTCAACTCTACTAACTCGTCCCTTTCTATACATTGTTTTTGAGACGATTATACTATCAACGAACTTTATGGATAGACCTATTTGTTTTCCATTTCTATAAAGTGCTTTATAAATGGGATTGCCATGATTATCATAGTGTATTGATTCTCCCATAAGCTTACCATGCTTATAACTTACAGTTCTAAGAAAAGCACCACCATGTGACCAGAAATACCATTTTTCATGTTTTAATCCCTGAGCATAAATACCTTTTGATAGTAGGTTCCCTTTTAAGTCATATTCAGTATATGCTCCATCTAATATTGCTCCGCTGTAATTACCATATGTATTAATTATGTTATTTCTGCGATACCAAGAGTAACATAAATCGTCTTTTAAGTTTTTAGAGTGTTCTTTAGTCGAATTTGAAACGTATGCAACAATATAAGAGCTGTCGGTATTAACGATTACGATTCTACTATTTAAGGCATCTTTACAAAGTGCTGGCACTGAAAAGAAAAATATTATCGTACTTAATATCAGTATCTTCTTAATCATAATTTAAATATCTTTAGTTCATCATTAAATACAATTGAAACAGAATCTTTATGAATCTTAATGATTTTACAGTTAAAGAATTGCTCATATTCTCTTGCAACAATTTCAGTCCCATCCAATTCTATTACACAAATTTTATTAGCTTCACCATGGATAATTGCATGAAGAGTTAGTTGAGGCCATTTCGAAGTCTTAGGTTTAATGCCATTGGCTTTATTCTTTTGTTTATTTATATTTTTACGTGCAGGTCTTCTGCTATTTAGTTTTGATGTTTTTCTTGATTTTATAATGTTCTCAATAAAAAAAGGGTTTCGATAATCTAGATTAAGATCATATAAACCACTATCATTTGCTTGTGAAGTATTAATCATCTGGTATGTATCTGTGATAAAGTTATTCTTAGAAAGAATGGTGTCTTTAATCTCAACCCCTATTAATCCATAAAGGAGAGTCGTTAGGGCAACTAGAATAATTAATTTATATTTTCTAAAAAATTTCATTAATGATACTAATTAGTTGATTGTTAATTTTCGTATTTCACTTATAGAGCTTCTATTTCCCGCTTTATCAAAAGTTCTTACAAACCAAAAGTACGCCCCTGAAGAAAGGGAGTCTGATATATTGTTAGTTGAAACTTTATATGCTTTTTTAAGAGTAATTAGATTTGAATCGCTATATAATTTTAAACTATCAAAAGAATAATTAACATCTGATCCTGAAATCCATTGAAATGTGGTTTGGTGACCACTTTGATGTATATAAGCACTTGGCTTAATTAGAATAGGTAAGCTTGGCTCTAAGCGGTCAATAGTAAAATATGAAGTGCTTGTAGGACTTGTAGAAGTTGAATTTTCAGCAAACACACTCCACTTATAATACCCATCTTGTAGCGTATCCTTTATCTCTTGACCAGGAATAATTATTTCTTGAATATATAATTTCTGGTTATTAACTACAGGAATATTGAGTGAGTTATATATGGAGAAGATGTAATAATCTGCATTATACTCTTTTAGCCACTCATATTTTATTGAAACATCATTTAAATAGGTGTTATTTTGTGGGGTAATAAGTACAATATTAGAATTTGTGAGATCTAGAGAGCTGTCAATTTTAAAACTATATGTTTGAAATACAGAGAAACTGGTTGAGTTATGAGCTTGAATACGCCATTCGTATTCTCCAGGTGAAAATGACCACTCAAACTTATTATTCGTTAGATTAGAGTCCACTAATAGTTTATGAATAGTGTCAAAATCTGGTTTTACTATTTGAATTTTGTAATGGGTTGATTCATCTATCCCTTCCCACCAAAATTGCATAAATGAACTACTAGAAGCATATTTATCAATAGGCATATTGATAATTATTGTTTTGTCGCTTAAATCTTCCTCAAATATTTTTGAGCATGAAAAGAATAATAGCAATAGAAAGACAACTGCAACTACTCCTAATTGATTGAATATATATGGTTTATACGTTTTCATATTCTCCTTCCTTATCTTTAATGGTTTGAAATACTATTTCTGAATATATCTTAGTTTTCTTGCTAATTTTTTCTTTCTTGGAATACATTCTTATTGAGATTATTATCATATTAGTAGTTACTGTTTCAAGCTCATAAATGAATTTTACTAATTGAAAATAATCGCCTTCAATGACCAATCTATTATATGTTATTATATAATTCTCTTGAGTATGAATAAGAGGTTCTGTAAGCTCGATAAGAGAAAGGTCTAGTTCTTTGCAGCTTGATTCTGTATAGTCAATGATTCTCTTTCTTGAATCCTGAGATGTAGTATCCTCGATATTTATAATATCATCTAGCTGAGCTATTTCCTTTGTCAAATTTAAAATTATTATTGGTGCATTTTTTAATTCTTGAATCTTATGTTGGTTATTGATATGTTCATTCTTGAGTATTATTGAGTCAGAGAAACTATAATTATAGCTTAACAAATATGTTGTAATCACTCCAGCAATTGTTAAAACTAGGCGAAAATGGTAGTTTATCTTCTTATTCATCGCTCTCTCCTTTCGACAAGTCAATTTTCAGCTGAAATATGGAATTGCTATTCTCTTTATTCTTTTTATAACTGACTAATTTTATTGATTCCACCCAACTGAATTCTTTTATATATTTTATAAACTCCGTAACACCAATTCCATCATAAGAAACCCCTTCTATTATGATGGAGTTTTGATCAATACTGAGCTTATTTGATTTGAATCTTATTGGTGAAATTGTTATTGAGTTTAGTATTATATTGTTAGGAACGACCCTAGATATCTCGTTTATATACATACAATGATGAGCACCTTTCTGGACATTTTGAGTTTCAACAAATCTCCTTTTCTTATTTCTAGCATTTTTTAATTCATTTATTTGTTTGAGAGATGCTTCACTTCGTAGAAGCGATTCTTTTTGGTAGTTAATCTGATTGTTATAATATGAGATTGTAGCAAAATTAAGTGAAAGTAGTATTAGCAAGAGTACAGCCGAATAGCCAATTATTTTATTATAAGCTTGATATATTTTGTAATCTTTCTCGCTAGAGAACTCCGAATCAAAATAATTACTTAGATGTCTATCTTTCAAAAAAGTTGAAATAAAGAATGAAGGTAAGAATCTACTTGAAATACTACAGTTTAAAAGCTCATATTCCTTCACTTGTGTGGTTTGCTCAATAGCAGTTAAATAGTTATTGAAAATTAGCACTTTATCACCAAATAGTACTTCATCGTGTGAGACAGGTAATGGGATGCTTTCAACCGTTATTGGTGGAATAATTGTAACCCCAAGCATAAAAACATTCAATTTAAGGATTTCTCTAAGAATAGGTTGTATTGCGTCTTTACTAATAATAGCAATCCATTTGTATTCAAATTGCAGATTGCTCTGAATGTAAAATTTATCAGAATCAATATTTCTGAATAAATTTTTGAATAAGTCATCGTTAGTCTCTATTTTCTCCTTTGTTTTTTTTATTAGCACCCCATTTCCAGAAATGTAAATTGAAATAGGAAGCCTTTCTGTCAAGGCTTTTTTTAATAAATCAAATTCAGTTGTTGAGAACTTATTTAGAATTTTCACACTATTTTTTGACTGCTTAATATGTAATAAATAATATTCAATCTGCTTGTCTTTTTTAAGACAAATATGCAGTCCATATCTTTCCTTTTTGAAGGATTTGATTATATTATCTACTATCTCTACCATTAATAGACTATTGTTGGTTTAATAAATATGTTTAATTTGCTCGATTTTTTTTCTTTCTTTCTTGATGAGAAGAGCCATTTTAGTACTGGTATTCTACTTAGTATCGGAATCCCTCTTGCTTCTTGAGATTTAGTTTTTTCTTCCAGCCCTCCTAGTAATATCATTTCTCCATTTTTAACTCTAACAACTGAAGAAAAGCTTCTTGTAACTTGACCTGGTGGAGCGCCATCTACTACTTCACCTGTGAAATCTGACTGGTCAACTGTGATTTCAAGTGTAACTTGTTCATCTCCTGAAACAATTGGGAGTATCGTTACTTTGAAATCCGCTTGCAGTGATTTGTACTGTTTTGTAGTTATGTTTTGTGTTGATTGATTTGAAATTACATCATTCCGCTCTTCATAATAATATGTTGTATTCCCTAGTGTTAATTCAGCCTCACTTCCATTGAGTGTTGACAGCTTTGGTGTTGATTTAACTTTAATTACACCATTGGCTTCTAAAGCTTTAATTGAAAGGTAAAAATTGGGAGTAACTTTACCAAGGTTTACGAGCCCATACCCATTAAAGCTGTTAATTAGCTGGTTTATTGACTGAGCACCAAGAGTTACATCGACTCCTGGCAACAAGCTTACAGAGGTATTCACAGGTTTGTCTGATAAGCCAGCACTTATTCCTGTTGCGATTGTATAGTTGGATTTATTATCAATTATTAGAATATCAATTATCACCATTGGTACAACTTTATCAACGGAGAGGATAAACTCCTCCAACTTGAGGATTAAGCTATATGAGCCATTTACAATTAAACTATTTTGCTCATTAAACTCAATTACTTCTAATTCGGACTTAAGGCTTGAGGGGATATAATTTGAAAAATCAACAACTGATCTATGTTGAAGCTGAATTACTTTTGTCAATTTAAGTCCTTTTTCATCCTTCTTTCCTATGTAGAATGATTCATTATTCCTTGAATATGAATATTCTGTTCCCGTTAGAATGAATAATAAGAACTCTTCAAAACTAACCGAGTGTATTGCCATTGTGATTTGTTCTTCAATTGGCGTGAGCAGGAAATAATTTTCACCACACTCTTCGGAAACTTCAATTAAAACATCTGAGATATTTGCATTCCATGATTCGACAGAAATAAGGTTATTCTCGACAGTAACATTAAGTTTACTTTGGGTCTCATTTGACTTTTGGTTACCTTTTTTATTATTGGACTTAGTATTCTGACTAATGCTTAGAAGATAAAAACCATCCTTAGTTAAGCTATACTCAAGACCATTTGAGTAGGCTAATTTTGAAATAGACGCTTCTACTGGCATTTCCGTGATATATGTACTAACAATTACATTTTTGGCTTTTGGGCTCAAGATTATATTCTTCCCAGTAATATTTGTAAGAGCTTTTGCAACTAAGAAAAGGCTGTCATTATGAAGATTGATTGAGAGCAGCTCCTCTTTTCTGTTATACTTAACATCTATTTCTTTTGGAATGTATTTCATTTCAATTATAGGTGCTCTATACTTATGTATAGATATTATTGACCCAATCAATTTAATGTCAAGATCATATTCAGTGCATAGAAATAATAGAATATCTTTGGCGACTACTCCTGAGAAGTTATATACAACATGACCATTAATACTTGGGTCTATACTTACATTGATTTTATTGTTAAGGCCCAGAGCTCTAACAAAATCAGGAATAGTTGCACCTGAGGCTGAAAAATCTATAGTTTGATTTAATCCATCGACTGTTTTTGCTAACTTACTTAATTCAATATTTATAACAGCAAATCTATCCTGAGACCATAAATTATGTCCAGAAAAAATAAAAATAAATAGTAGTATTTTAATTTTGTTATTCACTTATGTAGTATTTGTCAATAATATTGGATAAACTTCTTCAAATGAGGTTTTCCCATTCTTTAGATGAATAATGGCTTGATCGTATAATGATTGAAATTCTTTGTTAGAAATGTCATTTTGAATATTAAATTTATTCTCCTTAATACATTCCCCTATGTTATGATTAACAGATATTATCTCGAAAATTGCAATCCGACCATTATAACCAGTGAAGTGGCATTCTTTACAACCAACAGGCTTGTATAAATGATCAATATTTATTTGAAAATCATTAACGATTTTTCTTTCAAATTGCATTTCGCCTAAAGGAACCTTGCTTTTGCATGAGTTGCATAACTTCCTGATTAATCTCTGAGCAACAGAAGAATTGAGAACAGAAGCCAATAAAAAAGATGGGATTCCCATATCAATTAGCCTTGAAATTGTTCCCCAAGCAGAGTTAGTATGAATGGTTGATAGTACAAGGTGACCTGTCAAAGCGGCTCTAATCGCCATCTCGGCAGTTTCAATATCTCTTATCTCACCTAGCATAATAATATCAGGATCTTGTCTAAGAAAAGTCCTAAGTGCTGAAGAGAATGTTAAACCAATCTTAGGGTTCAACTGCACTTGATTCACACCTTCCAAGGTATATTCAATAGGGTCTTCAATAGTTGAGATATTTACCGTTTCTGTATTCAATTGCTTTAAAGTAGCATAAAGCGTGGTGGTTTTTCCCGAACCTGTTGGCCCACTTATTAGAACTATTCCATGGTCTTTCTGAATACTTTCTCTATAGATATCAAGTTGATGACTATTAAATCCTATTTTCTCTAAATTGACAGTAGAAGTATCTTTTTTAAGAAGCCTTAGAACCGCTTTCTCGCCAAAAAGAGTAGGTACTATTGAAACCCTAATATCTAAATCCGTCTTTTCAAAATTGTATTTAATACGACCATCTTGCGGCCTTCTTTTCTCAGCAATATCAAGATTTGCTCTAATTTTAATCTTATTTATAAGACTAGGATAATCATCTTTTGAGATAATAAACTTTTCGAGTAATCTTCCATCAAGCCGGTATCGTACTCTACATATTTCTTCATAAGGTTCAATATGTATATCGCTAGAATTTAGCTGATAGGCACTTTCAATCAGTTTTTGAAGAAAGTCTGTTTCAATAGATAAATCTTCTCTTGATCTATTACCTGAATGATTGTGATAATTCGTTATGAGTAATTTTTGGATTTTATCTTTTGATAGAATTTCATATTCTATTTCAAAACCTAGAATTATTTCAAGCTCGTTCAAAATACTGTTCACATCTACATCATCGCTAATATAAACAGTAAGTATATTGTCCACAAACTTTTTTGGGACTACATAGTATTCCCATGCTTGATTATCACTAATCAATTGTAATACATTAGCAGATATTTTTAAGTCATCATTCACTCTCGTAGAATTATATTTAATACATCATCCTGAAACAAAATAGAATAATCTATATGAGCAATTGATGTAATCAGAAGTATTGAATAAACCATGGCAAATATTCCAGCAAGAGGGATTTTAGCACTCCTCTTTTTACTCAGAATATAAAAAATGATTCCGAGGAGAAAACCTGTGTTGAGAAAGATTAGAAAGTTTGCTGGACTGAAAATAAAAATAAAACTAGGAGCTAAAAGAATATCTCCTAAGCCAATTGTTCTGTTAATAATCTGCCTTTTAGTTCCCCACCGAACCATACTATAAATAACAACCCCAAGACCTAAAAAAATGAATACAATAACATTAATTATTATGTTTTCTAAACTCCAATTATTGCTTTGGATTACTTCAATCAGGATTATTAAATAAAAGATTGCTATCCAAATTACTGAAATCTCTCGATTACGAAAGTCTTCGTATGCAAGAATTAGAATTAAGGCAATAGATATTAATAATAGTATCATCATCGTACATTAAGAATATGTTATCTCTAGTCTTTTACTACTTCAATCAGTTTTTTGTCTTGATCAATTTCCCATACATTTAGTACTCCATCTTGATCAAAATCCACTACAGATGTAGCTCTGGCAAGAAACCCATCATAGCTAGCATGAACGATTTCAATTACATAGTTTGCACTTCCTCCTGACTTCACAGTTTTCTCGGCGATGTAATCAATTGCTTCAAGTTCGTCAGAATATTTTGAGTGCATATAAAAAAATGATTTTTCCAGAGTATAGATATGTGATAAATGCTGCTTTGCCTCTACAGTCTTAGCTTTTGTAATAAGAGGAAGTAGGTTTGGTAGAGCCACCAAAACAAGAATCCCAATAATTATTAATACTACAAGTAATTCTGTGAGAGAAAAGCCAGGCGCTTTTAGTCGGTATAGTTTTATCTTTTTCATTGTAACAAATTTAGTGGTTCAAAATTAGGATTAATAATATTTGAGTTAAGAAAATGCACAATTATGAGCTTAAGAAGCATAAAAGGAATACCAAATAACATAATAAGGGAGATAGATGACATTTAGAGCAATTCTATTCTTTAGAAAAATTTGATTGCTTTTTTGGCTCAATGCTTAGGGACAAGAGTGAATACTGCGTATTTTGCATTTTGAGGTGAAGAAACAGAAAAAATGTAATGACAAATTAGAGATAGTCTTTGATAAAAAAAACGATGTATTTAATCTCAAATATTTGTATCGAAAATTTTCAATAAATCAAAAAAAATCAAGAACACTAGTTTTAGGCTATGTCTAAAATGCTCTTTACACTCCAAAAGATGTCTTTCGTTCTGATAATTCTACCACATAATTCCAAAATAGTGCATTTTGACAAGGTTATTATTTATGCCTCTAATTTTACGACATGAATTAATTAAATATATTCTTAAACAAATTGAGATCATTATGAAAAGACTATTTCTACTACTCGTGATACTATTTGTCTTTATCATCTCGGGTTTCTCTCAGCAAGTTTATGAGGCTAATTCATCACAAAGTTCTCATATAAATTTTTTTGTGGTTTCTAATATGGCTGATGCAGACATAAATGTTTATGTAGCGGATTCTTTATGCACCATAGTGAAAGATGGGGTATGGTATCATATAGCTGATTCTTCGAGAGCTAGATTTATATATATGCTGGTTCAAAGTGTCGGGGAAGCTGATATAAAAATATTCTACGTGAATTCTGCACAAGAATCAGGTTGGCGAACAATGAATAAAAACAAACTATATCTCAATGCACGTAAAAGAAAATAAAAAATGAAAAGAATACTATTAACTTGTTTAGCCATTTTTGTATTTCAATTCTCTAACTCGCAATCGAGTTTTAGTATCGAAATAGGTGATGAGGATAACGCTCTTGTCACAATGCCCATTTTTCTTGAATCTGGAAACTATTCTGTATGGAGCTCTTCCTATAGTAGTAATGATATTGAATTGTCCAGCACCTCTGATTTGTCATCATTGTCTTTCTTTGTTGCAGATCCTAGCTATTTAGATGTGAATCATATAAACGTTTATATTAAAGTGTCTGAATCAACAACTTTTTCAAATGATATATGTAATGTTCATGAAAATGCCAAAGATAGCTACCTGAATTCTATTGGTACCTATGATCAAGAAGATAGCTATCACTTGGTTTATAGTGGTCCTTATGTTGGAGCCGGAGAATCAGGTTGGCAGGAGATTATTTTTGATAGAGGAATAAAAGTTGACTCATCGCATAATATAAGCGTTGTGGTTGAAAAGGAAAACTATAGTCTAGAAGGAGAGATGCCTTCGTTTCTATGTTTTGAGACACAGTCAGGAGCATCAAAGATGAATGTTGATGATTACTCGAACTGTTCATTATCAACTTCAGACTCCTATAAACCAATGGTGAAATTTACCTTCAATGGTACTACCAATAGTAGAAGTTATTCTAATGCGACAATTATAAATTCAGCTACAGTTAACCTTCCAACTCAAAACACAATTTATTCAGTAAATGATGGTACTTCCACATTTTATGATGATGGAGGTTCTGTGGGAGGATATGCTGCTTTTACCAATTCGGTGGTTAGTTTCAGGCCAACGACCGCTGGGAGAAGAATGAAGTTTACACTAAATTCTTTTTATACCGAAGCAAGCCAATTTGGCGACTTTATGATAATTTATGATGGAGAAAGTGTTGATCCCAATAAGGTGTTGGATATTCTAGAAGGAAGTGTGTTGTCTACAACATATACAGCAACGGATCCTTCGGGAGCTTTAACCATTTTGTACAATTCAGATGGTTTAATTGATGCATCAGGCTGGGACTTTACAGTTGTTTGCGAGGCAATAAGTAATTGCAATAGTAATTTAAGTACGGCAAGTATATCTCCAGCAACTGATGATTATAGCAATACTCCAATAAATATTAGTGTATCTCTAACCGGAAATGATGAATTTGTACAATGGGAGCAGAGTGTTAATGGAGATCCTTATGAGGCTATTTCACAAGCAGCTAATTTCACACTTTCGGGACTAAATACGACAACAAGTTTTAAGGCTAAATGTAAACGTCCATTTTGTGATATGACAGTATTCTCAGCGCCAAATGCTGAATATTATTATACCACATCAGTTACCTATACCACAAGCAATAACTATTTTATTAATGATAATGTACTTGTGGGAGACCGATATTGTCAGGCAATTGGTAATGATGCAAATTTAGGGCGAGTATCTTCAAAACCAAAGGCTACGATGGCAGCCTTATTGGCTTCCATTGGAAGTTTGAAAGGTGGTGATACCTTATTTGTAGATGTCGGTAATTATTCTGAATCCATGAGCGGTTTTAGTGTAGTGTATAATGCTGGATTACCTGTGGTTGTTCAAGGGGCTGGAAAAAACTATACATATATAAGTAACTCTTCATCCAGTACTAATACCATAGAGCTATTTAATGTAAATGACATTGAATTGAGCGAATTAAATATTTCATCAACAAGTGCAACTCATGAGGCATTGAAAATAGGTTCTGCCACCGATATAATAGTGAGTCGTTGTGAAATGAGTAACTCAGTTGGAAATGCAGTTTATTTATATAATTCCTCTGTTGAACTCACTTCAAACTCCTTTGGTGGTTCTACAACCTCTGATTTACTACGTTTGAGTAATGAAAATGATGGGAACACATATGAAATATCAAAAAATGTCTTTACCGGAGGGAGTACTGCCTTGGTAATAAATTCAATGAATGAAGGTACTACGACTAATATAAACAGAAACTATTTCTGCACATCGTCTACGGGAGTTAAATTGCTAACCGATATTAATTTATCGCAAAATAATGTGGTGAATATCTATAACAATTCATTTTATATTGAGAATTACTGTATTGAACTGGTTCATTCATCAACTGATGCAGATTTCAAAGTCTATAATCTAGTACACTTAAAGAATAACATATTGTCTTTTTATGGATCAGGTGGGTACAGTATTAAGACTTCAACATCGAATGGACTAAGTCCTTTCTTATTTGACGCTATGGCAAGTAACGATTACTACAGCTATCAAAGTAGCACCAATATATTTTCTACTTCTACTACAACTTTTGGTTATTCTTCAGTCAATAGTATTGATTTAGGTGCTGAAAATGTTAATCCACAATTCACTTGTTTAACTAATTGTAACCTGAGCTTAGGAGTTTCATCTACAATCTTGAACTCTGGATTTTCATTAGATTTTACCGATGGAATTGGTGGCGAATCATGGAGTGTACATCCTTTTGGTGCAGGACAACTTTCAAGCTTACCCAATCAATATTATGCGTTAGGGAAATCTAAAAATAATGGAATGGCATGTTTGGATGGAACTAGTCTCAAATTTACTTACAAATCTGAATATGCCAGTTCATCTGGGCAATTCATGAAGTATACTGTATACAACGACAACAATACTGCTGTTTTGGCCTCTGGAGGAATAGGTGCTCCTGTTATTTCACTTAAATATGGAATGGGTCAGTATACATTGGATGTATCCCAGGCAACAGGATCACTTGGTGATTATAATATTTTGGTAGTAGAGAATGCCAAAGGAGAAAAAAGTTATCTGCGATTCGAGAACCTAGAGTGTGGATGTGCTAATTAGTCAAGAAATATAAAAATCAGATTTAATGAAGAAACATAACTTATTCAACTTACTACTATTACTCTTGATCCTAGTATCATGGGTTGTGTACTATTTTACAGTTCCACAAACAGCATTTTTAAATGTAAATGACCTCTATAATAAGTTTGACTATAA
Organism: Bacteroidales bacterium; assembly: GCA_023146135.1. GTDB lineage: Bacteria > Bacteroidota > Bacteroidia > Bacteroidales > UBA1556 > UBA6267. Next base: position 2,993 of record JAGLCR010000027.1, on the reverse strand, counting down.
GGTTGAATTAGAGAAGGAGTATGACTCAGTTCAAAAACGGCGCACTGAGGTTTTAGATAGTTTGAATTTAGATCTTAAATCAAGGTATGCTCAGATTTCAAATTTGGACAAGCTCAACGAGGAAGATCCACAAATAACTGCATTTATTCAGAAAAGAGATGAATACAATGAGCTCAAAAAAAAGTTTGAAGGAGAGGCTGAAGAGATAAGAGCTCGCTTGAGTAATATGATTTGGGAACAACTGAACCAGTATATTAAAGAATACGGCTATGAGCAAAATTACACTTTCATTTATGGAGCAAAAGGAGATGGGACGATTATGTATGCCCAAGAAGGTGTTGATATAACTTCTGAAGTCGTTGAATTCGTTAACTCCAGATATGATGACAATGAGTAAGTGTATCATTTTATTGCTACTAACGATGTTATTAGCGTATTCATGTGGTTTGAATCATTCGCAACGCCCTATTATTGAGCTTGGAGAGGATTACAAGACAACCTTAGGCACATTTACTGATAATATCTCTAAAGATGTTTTTAGTGTATCTGCCAGTAAACTTATTGGAAATATAAAGTATGGAGTGCAATATACACCCTATCAGTACCATGCTTCTAAATCTATTTTGAGTGACACGAGTATTATACTTGATATAATCGAGGAAAACCCGGGATTGCAGCAGTTTATATTAAAGTTTGAATTAGACGAGTTAGAAACTGATATACTTAAATACAATGTTGCTTCTCATCAAGAATACGAATCCCGAATAAGCTATTTAGCTTTTGACTTTCAGAATAGGATAAAACTTATTGAAGGGTCGGATAGCTTGTCGTGCAAGATGTACCATTTTGAGCGTACCTATGGGCTTTCTACTAGCTGTACCATACTTTTAGGATTTGAATCCATTTATGATGATAAGAGTGCTTATGCGTCCGATAAACAGATTATAATAAACGATAATGTGTTTGGAGGGGGTATCATAAAATTGAAAATTAGGAAAGAAAATTTAAACAATATCCCTGTTATAAAAATTAAAATATAGTATCATGATTGAAAAAATTAAAAATAGTAAGTTGACCAAGATCATATCAGTTTTGCTGGTTATCAGCTTATTTGCAGATATTATTTATCCGAATACTGCCTTTGCTCTTACCGGAGGTCCAAGTCAGCCTGAAGTACAAAGTTTTCAACCTGTAGGTACTTCTGATATGGTTGATTTGTTTTCGGGAGATTTCAAGTATAATATTCCTTTAATTGATGTGGGAGGCTATCCAATCAATATCAGTTACAATTCAGGTATTGGTATGGATCAGGAAGCGAGTTGGGTTGGTTTAGGTTGGAATATTAATCCCGGTGCTATCACTCGAAATATGAGAGGACTTCCTGATGATTTCAGTGGAGATTTGATTGAGAAGGAATTCAGTATGAAAGAAAATAAAACCTATGGAGTCACTATAGGTGTTGGAGCTGAAATTGCAGGGTATGATGGATTGAGTTTAAATTTCAGTCTGGGAATTAGGTATAACAATTATACAGGTTATGCTACTGAACGAAGTGGCGGGATTAATTACTCCATGGGAAGCAAAACTAGTATGACAGCTGGCCTCTCACTTACTTCAAGTAGTGATGGAGGTTTGGGAATATCTCCCAGTTTGTCCTTTTCAGCTAAAATGGAGAGTGCAGAAAGTGCCAATGTTTCTGGAAGCTTATCCTTTGGAGCAACTATAAATAGTCGTGCAGGTTTGCAGTATATTAATATGGGAGTTGGAGTGTCACAAAGTGTAGCGGATGACCCAACGACAGCAAAAAATGATGAGTCAGGGACAGTGGGTAGTCTTAATGGTGGTGTAGGCAAAAGCTTTGGCGTGAAGACCTATGTGCCGAGTATCGATATGCCCATGAAAAATAGCACCTATACTTTGAATGGGAAATTAGGAGGAACTTTGTTTAGTATTGATGGGTCTGTTTCCTTGAGTGGATATTATTCCAAACAGATTCTTGCTAAAAAAGAGGATAAAGTACCTGCTTATGGGTATATGTATTCTGAGAAATCAGGTATGAGTTCCAATGCATTGTTGGACTTTAATCGTGAGAAAGATGGAGCCTTTAGTAGAAATACACCAGCATTACCACTTACTAATTTTTCTTATGATATTTTTTCTGTTGCTGGTCAGGGAGTAGGAGGAACCTACCGCCCATTTAGAAGTGATTTGGGCGTGATATATGACCGTTCTGTCAGCAATACTTCAGATTCGTACAATGTAGGACTTGATGTAAAATTGGGAAATACAGCCCAAGGTGGTGGAAATGTTACTGTCGTTGATGTTAATACTACAACCGGAAAATGGACTAACTCAGATCATCTTTCCAGCAGAATCCCCTTTAATAGTAAGCAATTAGACGACGACTTTGAGCCTTATTATTTCAAACAGGTTGGTGAAAAAGCTGTAGATGAAGATGATATGTATGCAAGTATTGTTACAGACGATGCTGTTATGTTTCAACTAGTAGAAAAAGGAGGGCTGGAAGTTCATGTGAACAATAACTTAGTAAAATCCATTGAAGGAGTAAGTGAATCAACACTTAATGAGTCAAACAGTAAGCGAAAAGAAAGACAAAAACGAAATCAGGATGTAAGTGTGGTTACTAAAGCAGAGTACCTTACCTGCGCTCTTGACAATTCCTTGTACACAGAGTTTTCAAGTTTTGCAAAAGAACATCACATTGCAGAGATGTCAATTTTAAGACCTGATGGGTCGAGATATGTTTATGGGTTACCAGTTTATAATAAAATAAAGCATGAAGTTACTTTCAGTATTGATGGAACAAAAGATGGTAATAATGAGATAAGCTATAGTTCGACAGATGCTTCCACAGATAATGAAAATGGTAAAGACAATTACTACAGCAAAACGAAGGTGCCACCCTATGCACATTCCTATATGCTAACGGCAGTATTATCTCATGATTATATTGATATTACGGGCGATGGTCC
>JAGLCR010000026.1 GCA_023146135.1 Bacteroidales bacterium | reverse complement strand
TTATATTAAAGGCTTTATTTATTCTATTTTGAAGATATTCATTTTCAAATGGATAGGAATGCTCTAATAAGAATAGACCAATAATCGTAATGTTTCCATGCTCTTGTTTATTCGCTAAATAGTATCCATCTGTTAGTTTTAATATTTGACTGTGTGCATTTATATCCAATTTGTTTGCTGTAGGAATAACTGCATTATCTGACCAAGCAACTAGAGAATCATTTTTATAGATGTAGAAATTTAAGTCATTATTGCTGTATACGTTTATCTCTAAATCGGAAAAGTAGTAGTTTGTGTCTTCTTGAATTTTTAGTAGGATGTCATTTAGTCCATTTGCTATTTCCCCTTCTTTCTCAATTATAACATTTTGAATTTTATACCTACTATAATTATTTCCAATTGTATTTTGGAATAATAAGGAAAGTAATAGTGTAAGCACAAAAAACAGAATAAATAATCCAGCTTGAATTATAATGCTATTTCTTTGCAAAGCTTCTAGTATTTGAAATTTCTTCAGCAATTTTAATCTTGATTAGAATTAAGTAATACAAAAGTAGTTGATTTTTCATTTGTTTCAAAATCAAGCTTATTTACTTCTATATTGTATATTTCGATGCTACTATCTATAATACATTTAACACACAGAGTGTCAAGTATATATAAATTCGTATTTTCATTACTTGTATTAAACTATCTCTCTATGTTTTATATGACAATACTAAAGACACCCATTTGTTGCTTAAAACAGCCCTATGCTATTATTTTGTGTAAAGACATAAAGTGAGTGTATTAAAAATGTTCCACGTGGAACATTTTTATTTCCCAATATAAACCAGTAATACAGAAATGTCGGCGGGTGATACGCCACTAATTCTTGTTGCTTGGCCTATGGTTGTTGGTTTGATTTTGTGTAATTTTTCACGAGCTTCATGCGAAATTGCCTTAATGCTTAGATAGTCAATATCCCTTTTCAAAAACATATCTTCATATTTTGCTATTCGATCTGCATTCTCAATTTCCTTTTTAATATAGTTTTCGTACTTAATAAGAATAGAGACCTCTTCAATTATTTCGTCTTTACAACAATTTATTTCGTCGCATTTTGTTTTTAGTTCTGGCACATAAGTAATAAGTTTTTCTATACTTACTTGGGGCCGAAGTAGAACTTGGGAAATCTTAAGCTTTTGCTTAAGCTCGGCAGTACCTACCGATTTTAAATATTCTGATACTTGTTTAGGCTCGATGCTTTTCGTTTTTACAAATTTGATAAGTTCATCTACTTTCTCCTTTTTGAAAAGCACTCTTTCATATCTTTCTTTAGATGCAAGGCCTATATTATATGACTTTTCAGTTAGCCGAATATCAGCATTATCTTGTCTTAAAAGTGTTCGATATTCGGCTCTTGAAGTAAACATTCTATAAGGTTCTTCAGTGCCTTTTGTAATTAAATCATCAATTAATACTCCAATATATGCTTCTGATCTTTTAAGGATAAATTCTTTCTTATTATGTATTTTTTGGTGTGCATTTATGCCAGCCATTAAGCCTTGAGCACCAGCTTCTTCATATCCTGTTGTGCCATTTATCTGACCAGCAAAATATAGGTTCTCAATGAGCTTAGTTTCCAAGGTGTATTTTAACTGAGTAGGTGGAAAATAGTCGTATTCAATTGCATATCCAGGTCTAAATATTTTAGCCTTTTCAAATCCGGGAATTTTACGCAATGCCTCTAATTGTACGTCTTCAGGTAATGAAGAGGAAAAACCATTTACATATATTTCGTTTGTATCCCATCCCTCAGGTTCAATAAATAGCTGGTGCCGGTCTTTGTCTGAAAATCGTTCAATTTTATCTTCAATAGATGGACAATATCGAGGCCCTACTCCTTGTATGCGACCTACAAACATTGGTGATTTCTCAAAGCCTGTACGCAGTTTGTTATGTACATCGAGCGAAGTGTAAGCAAGGTAACAGCTTCTTTGATTAGTTAATTTTGGTGTATCGGTATATGAAAATTTGCCAACAACTTCATCGCCTTTTTGTTCCTCCATTTTCGAGAAATCAAGACTTCTGCCATCAACACGAACCGGTGTACCTGTCTTCATTCTATCTGTATCAAAACCTAGTTTTACAAGAGACTCTGTAAGGCCAGTTGCCGATTTCTCCCCAATTCTTCCACCAGAGAAGCTTTTTTCTCCAATATGGATAACTCCGTTTAAGAATGTGCCATTAGTTAAGATGATGCTTTTTGCTTCAAATTCAATACCCATTTTGGTTTTTACGCCAATAGCTTTACCATTTTTGGTTATTACGTCACTTACGGTATCTTCCCAGAAATCGAGATTTGGTAGTTCTTCTAACATCCTAAGCCACTCCATAGTAAATAGTCTTCGGTCGCTTTGAGCTCTAGGGCTCCACATAGCGGGCCCCTTGGATCTATTAAGCATACGAAACTGTATCATGGTTTTGTCTGTAACTATTCCTGAAAAGCCTCCTAGAGCATCTATTTCTCGCACTATTTGCCCTTTAGCAATGCCACCCATTGCCGGATTGCATGACATGGCTGCAATAGCATGCCTATTCATGGTAATAAGCATGGTTGACGAACCTAGGTTGGCGGCAGCTGCAGCAGCTTCTGCTCCTGCATGCCCAGCACCCACTACTATAACATCATATTTTTGAAACATATTGGCGTTTGTTCCACGTGGAACTATTGTTTAATAATCAGTATATCAAATGTATACGTCTATAGTATAGCATTTGAATATTTAAAACTATAAGTTGAATTCTTGACGCAAAGATAGATAATAATCTTCTTTTGTGGTCATAAGTTCTTTATCTATCTTATTCTTGTCTTTATAGCCTAATAAGTGTAGTACACCATGGATGATGATTCTATGAATTTCATTTGTAAAAGAAGTTTTGTAGCGTTTTGCATTTTCTTTACAGCGATCTATGCTAATGTATATGTCTGAAATAATTGCTGAATCTTCTTCATTATATTCGAAAGTAATGATATCGGTATAGGTGTCATGTTGTAGATAATCAACATTTATTTTGTGCAAATACGAATCAGAGGTGAATATGAAGTTTATAGCTTCAAGTTCACCTCTTTCATTTTTTATAGTATAAAGAATCCAATTACGAAGTTTTTTTATATTACGCAATCGATAGTTTATTTCTTCATTAAAAAAATGTAATTCATTCAAAATATTAAAATTCTTGTTCTTTTTTAACCCCTTGATTTACATAACTATGAAATAGTTCTGTTCGTTTATTAGCTACTTCACGATTAATGCTTGCTATATGAAAAGAAAGCCTAATACTGCTTCCATTATTCTCGAATTCTACCTTATCAGAGAGGGAATTAATCATAAAGATTCCTCGTCCTTCAGTTCCTTCATTTGCTATATCTGTTGGGTCTGGAATACTATTAATTTCAAATCCTTTGCCTTCATCACTAATTTGAAATGACAAACCGCTTTTTTCAATTGAAAAGGTAATAATTACATTTTTTGTTCCATCAAATTTATTTCCATGCTCTACAGCATTGGTATAAGCCTCTATAATGGACGTAAGAATGTTTCCATAATAGCTATTGTAGATATTCTGCTCATCGCAGATTTGCTCTACAAAACGCTCTACTTCGTTTATATACAGCTTATCTGATTTTAATATTATTTTTTCGGACTGTTTCATTGGTTAAATGAATGCTTTTAGTGTTAATTTTGGTTTAATTTGTATCGATGTCTTCGAAGTATTTATTTACTCTTTTTTTGAAAAAAGGTTTCAATTTTGGTGGAATAGTTTTCAACAATTCGACCTCTTTATTCTGTTTACGAATGTAATCAAAATACTCAATGTTGGGATTAATATTTTTGTTATTTCCTTCTTCCGATTTACGTTTTTCTTCCTCTCCCCTTTTGCGCTCTGCTTTTTCAGCCTCAAGTAGTCGAGTTTCAATCTCTTGCTGTCTTTTCATGCTTTCAGCACGAAGTATTTTGTTAACTAAGTCAGTTTCATTTTGTTCCATCTTTTTTGCTGTGGAATTCAGTCCCTGAGCTTCCTCTCCTCTACCCTGCTTTTTTAACTCGTTTTGGTAGTCTTGAAGTTTTTTTCGAATAGCTTCTTGTTGGGCAGCCATACGAGCCATTTCTTCACTCATTTTTTCACCCTGGCCCTTACCGTTTTTCTTGTCGCCTTTTTGCTGACCTTTTGACTTCCCCTTCTTCATCTGCTCTTGCATTTCTTTCATTTTCTTGTTCAGAGCTTGTTGCATTTTGCGAATACTTTTCATGCTTGATCCACTCTGTCCTGGTTTAGGCTTTTTGCAAGAGCCCTTGCCTGATTTGGGGTTCATTTGTTGCTTTTTCATTTGATCCAGTGCCTCTGCTAGCATCAAAGCCAAATTATTCATCGATGTCATGGTGTATTGCTGTTTCGCCGCCGCTAAATCTTTTTGTCGGCGGGATGTGGGGCCAATGGTATTTAAATCCAAAAGGGCTCTCAATGTTTGGTCTATCCCAGAATTTATCTTAGCAATTTCCTTATTTACAATCGGAGCGATACTTGCCTGTCGTTTGCTTAATGCAAGTAATGAGTCTTCAATCATTTGCATGTCCTCACGAATTTGCTTTTGACGATGAATAAGCTTTGGATATTTTGGGTCCGTATTTGAAGTATTGATTACCTCATTCATTAATTCCTCTTGGTTAAAAGAGCTTTCAATTAGGTTGGCAAGAATATCACGTAAGGTCTCCATATTTTCCCCTGCACTTTCTTGTTCCATCTCCGATTGCATTTTTTCTAGCTTGTCGGAAAGCTTTTTCATGCTTTTTGAAGCGCTTTTTTGAAGTTTCGACGCGGCTCCCTTTTTACCCTTTTGAAGTTGCTCCGAACTTTTTTGCTGCTCCTCTTTAATTTGCTCCTGTTCCTTTTTAGTATCCTCCATACTATTAGGTTTCTCCAATTCAGAATTGGCCTTTTTAGCCTCTTCCATTTTTTTCTCAAACTTCTTAAACTCTTTATTAAGAGCATCCTGTTCTTTTTTCAGCTCTTCTTTATCCACTCTTTTGTCCTCAGACTTTTTACCGAGCTCTTCTTGTTTCTTTTGTAAATCTTTAAGTTTATCAATTGCTTCTTGAAGCTTCAAATCAAACTCCATTTGCTTAAAGATTTCCAAATCTCTGTCCAATTGTTTTTCAATGTCTTTATTTTCAAGCTTTATTTTGTCCAACATTTTTTGCGCATCTTCCTTCTTCATATCTTCTTCCATCATCTTGCGCATTTCCTCCATCATCTTTTTCATCTCGGGAGTTAAGAGTTTGTCCATCAACTTATTTAACTCTTCCTGCTTCTCTAATATGCGTTCATCTTCTTTGCTAAACGACTGATCCTTTTGTTGATTTTGCTTGTTTTGTTTTTGTAGTTCTTCAAGATCTTTTATGAGTTTATTGTATTCATCTAATAGGTTTTTTAACGCCTCTTTGTCTTGCCAGTCAAGTTTTTTCTTTTCTGCCAATTTTTTGGATAGCACATCCATTTCTTTATTAATCTTTTGAGCTTTCTTTTTACTTGCAGTCATTTTCTCTTTAAGCTGTTCGGCTCGTTCGTTTTTCGATTTGTCCAACTCCTCTATTGTGGGAACACGAAAAACCATTAATCTGCTTTTGCTACTTTTTGACCCATTTACTGCATCATTGTCCCATACCTGAAAATAGTAACTAATTTCTTCGCCAGGCTTAAGCTCAATATCTTGTAAATTAATAAAGTGATAAAACTCTTGTTTAATATCACTAGATACGATTGGAAGAACTTGCTTTTCAGATAGCGGCGTGTTAGAATCTTTGGGCTTTATTTCATATACGAATTGTAGTTTCTTAAAACCATAATCATCTTTAATAAAACCTTTGAAATAGAGTAAATTATCATTTACAGAATCTTTAAATTCTTCTACTCGAATTAGTGGAAAGACATCTGGAACCACATCCAAATTGTAGTTTAAAGTGTCAGGTGTTTTAACAAATTCATTATTTATTACAACTTGATATTTTGCTGCTGTGCTTACTCTTTTTTCAAACTGAAATACTCCTAAATCTGATGTATTACAATCCTCTGCTTTCCCATCCCATAGAAACAATAGGTTTTTTGTATCACGTGTGTTGAATGTCCAAGATACTTTAGTGCCTTCAGGAATAAGTAAATCTCCAATATTTGCTACTTTTTCATTCTTTTTGCCTATGTATTTAGGATAATTAAGTTGAATAGAGAAGCCGACAATCAAGGGTTTAGGATGAACGACAAGCTCATGATTGTGAAAGTGGTATTTGCCCGATTGAAAATGAAAGTTTATAGTTTTATGTACTTTATTAAAGGTATAAGTAAAACTTGTGTTAGTTGTTTTTTTTGCTTTGAAAGGGTAGCCGTCCACTACTATAAATACTTCATTAGGAATAATTTCACCAATAATTTTTACCTTTAATTCAAAATCAGCACTCTCCATTGCGCTTAACTCATCATTTTGTATTTCAAAGCTATAAGGAGCCTGTTCTACAAACTTTGTTTCATAATTAATAATCCTTTGCGAAGATTTTGTAATTACATCTGGCGAATATAACAACAGAAAAAGGAGGAAGAATAAAGGAGGTAGTGTAAATTTTAGGTAGCGTTTGTTTACCGAAAACTTGATAGCTGTATGAAAAGGTATTGGGCTCAGCCGTTGTGAACGCTGCTCTATACTAGCCTCTAGAATTGCTTTGTTGACATTACTATTGTCAACGAGCTGCTTGAGTTGTAATGTGTTTAATAAACTATCGCTAACCTCTGGAAAATGTTTGCCAATAATACTTGCTGCTTGTTCATGATTAATACGCTTTCCAAAGCTAATCAACTTGGTTAAAGGGATAATTATCCAAAAAACGACAATGGCGGAGTTGGTTATTATAAAGATATAGAATAATATGGCTCTAACTAAAGTGCTAAGATAGAAAAAGTGCTCTAATATGTTAATTATCAAAAAGAAACTAATTATTATTCCCAAACTAATAAGTAAGCCTTTTAAGAGCATATTGCTATAGTACTTTCGAATGAAAGCATCAATTTTGCTAATTAAGATTTGATAGTTGTCGGCCATAATGATGAGCGAAAATACGAAATATGACTTTCTTTTTTTACTTTATTTAGTGGCAAGTTTACGAAACTGCATTAGGATAGAAATGGCATTTGAAATAAAGAGTACTACAGTAATTGATATACTTATGATTATAAGCCCAATGGCTAATTCTTCGTTTAAGACAAAGCCGATATCCTTGAAAAGTTGATTTAATATATCCTTACTTATAATAAGTGAAATCATGCTAAGGAAGTATACCAATAGGATGATTATTCCGTAAATAATAATGTAGGTTTTTGCTAATACAGTATAGTGATAACCAATGAGGAGTAATTTATTTATACTATCGCTAGCTTTTGATATCATTAATTTGAAACTTACAATAAATACCATAAAGGCTAATAAAACAATCAATAAACCGATAATTAATACAATGCTTAAAACAATTTGAAGCAAGGTATTTAGTCTACTACTTTTTGTTTGTTGAAGATTAGCTTCGTAGTTATTGTCTGATAAGTATTTGGTGAAACTAGGGCTTGCGGGATCGTTACATACCAGAATAAGGCGCGAAGGACTATCGCCTTTTGTTTTACGTCCCAATTTTTGATTTGCCCAATCCATAAAACTTTGTGGAACAAGAATACTATTTATCCTGTCGGTGAATCCCACAATTTTTCCTTTTAAACGCAGCTTTTGTCCTTGACCTTCAATAATAAAGTCTGACATGGCCCTGCTTGCTATTTCTTCAGATATTTGGGGTAGATTTTGACTTTGGGCAAAGCCGAAGTTATATAGTTTAAGATAGTCACGCGGTATTACAATAGGAATAAAGTTGCTTTTTTGATCCCAATACCACTCTTTACTATTAATGTCCATATACTCATCAGGCACCGACTCAAAAAACATCTCGGCATAAAACTCGGGAAAATCTTGTGTGCCATCGGTATAGGCTCCTACTTTATATCGGTTTGGAGTAATTATTCCAAGTCTTTCTACAAATGCCTGATTTCTAATTGAGTCAATTTCTTTATCAGAAAAACCAGTGCTGAGAAATTTCACGGTATTTAATAAGCTTATTTTCTTATTTATTACAATATAATCCTTTTGAAATATGTCTTTATCTTTATTTGTTACAATTATTAGGTCAAAGTAAAGCTGAATAGAGATAAAAAGTATAAATAGTCCTATAAACATACCAATACTAGCAAAAAAAAGCACGCCCTTTTTTTGAGTCTTCCAGATTATCCGCTGAACCATTTTGTTTGAATTCAATTTGTTGAGTTTATAGTTTTAATACTTGATCTGCCTTGAAAAAATCGTTTTCTGAAAGGCCTGTAATAACTACCTTGGCACTTTGTTTATTACTCTCTTGAAGGATTAGTTCCCAAGCAATTTTTGCATTTGTATCATCCAAGTGGCTAAAGGGCTCGTCAAGTAAAATTGTTTCATATGGCTGACAAAGTGCTCGTAGGATTGCGATGCGTTGTTGTTGACCAAACGATAAGCTTGCTGCCGATTGATCTTTATAGGGAAGCATTCCCAGCTTTTCTAGCATCTGAAGTATTTCTTTATCAGTTTTATGATTGCTGAGACTGTTTTTAAGTAAGATATTATCTAATGCGCTAAGCTCAGGGAATAACTGCAAGCTTTGGAATACCATTGACAATCGATTTTTTCGCAAGATAGACCATTGAAGCAGTTCAAAAGATTTTGTATCTGTTCCATCAATACTGATACTCCCATAGTAATCTTTACGGATACCGTAAATGGAAGATAGTAAACTACTTTTTCCCTTCCCCGATTCAGATACTATTGATGTAACGGCATGATTACCAATTTCTAAATTATCTTTTTTCCAAATATCAGATGTATTTGAAAAAGTTTCAGCTAGTGGTGTTGGAATAAATTGATGGACTTGTATTTGCATTCTTTATAATAAAAAAGTCGCAGTACTTTGATGAATACTGCGACTTAATTTATGGTTTTAGTTTTGACTTAGCTCGCTTACGGCTTCAGTCATATTATTTATAATTATTTCTAGGCTATTCTTACTATCATCCTTTAGTTCAAGAATCATTACAGCGCTAGTTGTGCTTGTTGGCATGATCTGCAAGCGTTTATATGTATTTAGTGCTTCCATTAGCTTAGGAGACAATACATCGCCTTCTTGTTTTAGCATATCTTTAAGCTCGTCTTGATAGTTATCCAAGTCCATATCAATTTCCATATAGGTAGGAAATTTGTTTAGATAAGAAGTAACTTCAGTAGATTTAAGATTTGGTTCTACGCTACCATTTGCAATAACTTCTGCAAGTAGTGAGCTGTCGTTGGTAATTAGCATCGTGCTATTTACATACGCAATTAATAAGTCTATTTGAGGTATGCTATAATAGCCATTGGTTTTTTGCAAACCGAGTTCTGAGGCTCTTGTTTCCATCAATTCCCAAATTTTATCATTAGTAAACTTAATTACCGCTGAATATTTAGGATTTGGTTGCATAGAAGTTTTCTCCTCCATTTTGAACTCACCAGTTTCCTCATCTATTCCGTACGACATGCTTGTTTTTTCTTTCATTTCTATTCCGTGAAGCGACATAGCCATTTCACCTGAGAAAGACTCTAGCACTTCGTCAATAGTCATTCCTATTTCTTTTTCAACTTGAGCAGTATACATTTCAGTATCAACCTGTTTTTCTTTATACATATCAACAAAAAGGTGATAATAGTTTATTAGGCTAATACTAAACTCCATATTTGCATAAGAAGTTTTAGGCATCATCTTGAGCACATCGGTATCGAAATCATCATTGATGATTTGATATTTTTTCATCCATTCTTGCATATCATCATTCAATACACTTTCGTATTCAACAACAACTTTTCCCTTTTGAAAATCAGCATAACCATAAAAATAGGTTCCTTCCATGGAGAAAGGTAACTGACTAGCAATCATCATTTGTTGTGCTGGCGCAAGATTTTTTAGGAATAAATCATAATTGAACCAAACGCTTACATCCTTTTTATTTTTATAAAATTCATTATAAACCGAATTAGAAAGAATAGATTCGCTAGCTGATTGTTTTAATAATCCTTTAGCGGTAGCCAAAATGTTTTCAGAAGGAGATTCAACCTGTGCATAAACTAGTAGCTGTGCATCATTCCATATAATAACCGCTTCTTTGTCTGGGTCAATAATGTAATTCATGCCATCTTCGCTCACGATTTCAACCTCAGCCTCTTCTTTTTCAACTACTTTTTGGAATAAAGCATCAACTTTGGACCTGTCAAGAACTTTAAAATTAAGACCAATAATAGGCTGGCTATTTTCCATTTTTACAAATAGCATAAATTCATCATTCACACCAATTCCACTTTCTTTAGAATCCTTAAAAATGTATTCAAACTGTTTGAAATCAGCCATTTCATCGGAAGGGATTTCCTTAATCATTTTTTCATAAAACGCTGATTCTGTAATATCGTCAACTCCTCCTTTTTCACTTAGAGTTTTGCCATCTACTACCATAACAAAGCCAGCATCACTTGGAGTTGCTGTAAGATCTGATTTTGGGCTTGAGCATGATGCTAATAGCATAATAACAAACATGCTTAGTGATGCTTGTAGTATTCTAGTATAATTTTTCATTTTGTTAGTTTATATTAATAGTAATGTTGGATAATTTTTCAAAAGTACGAATATATAACGGTTGTCAAATAGGAAAATTACCCCATTTGTTATTTATTCTACCTTTAAGATACATAAATCCCATTTCTTTTAGCTCTTGTCTTACTTTGTCGTATGAGAGTAGCAGCTCGCTTGAATGATGTGCATCGGAGCTAAGCGTTATGGGGATCTCCATATTTAAGCATTGACGCAATATGGTTTTTGAGGGAAAAGTATCATTCCACTTTCCTTTATAAAGTCCTCGTGTGTTTGCCTCTACAATTACCTTATGTTTTTTTATTTCGAGTAGTGTTTTTGTAATTTCATCCCTATACCATAGGGAATTTGGGTCAAATAAGTGCCCAATATTCATTATTACTTTGTCCATATGCCCAATAATGTCAGGCTTTTGACTTCGAATCATTTCCCTTGTTTGTGCAAAATAGTTCTCGATAGCATATCGAACATTATTATCAAAAATTCGATTCATATTATCGACACTATTATTCTTATCACCATCAATAAACCAGAGCTCCTTACTTATTGGGTGCGATACCAGATGAATAGATCCAATAGTGTAATCAAGCGACATCTTATTGCGAAAAAAATCAAAAGAATATGTTTTGTCTTTAATATAATCTATCTCAAGTGCTGTGAAAATCTCAATTTTATTGTGGTACTTTATTTTCGCTTGAGCTATTTCAATCACGTAATTATCAATTTGTTCAAGCTCCATACTCCATTTATTTTTAATTTTTAATGGTGCATGACTTGAAATCCCAATCTGTGTAATTCCCTGAGAAACAGCATTGTTAATAAGACTGTTAATATCTTCCTTTCCGTCACAAAAAATATTATGCGTATGTAAACAAAGATTTTGTAATGCGATGTCGTCTTTCATGTGAGAAACCAATAATGAGTTATTAATTATTAAATATATACGTCATGGTAGAGAAAATAAAACAAAACTATTTGTATGTGATTTATGCCTTGGCAATGGCTGCAATTGCAATTGCTGCGGTTTATGCAAACAACTAGAAATATAGTCACATTCTAAAGATGAAACAAACTTATAGAAATTATAAGTTCAAATCCCGAATTTTCGGGATTTTTTATTTTTAGCAACCCTCATTTTTGTTATAACAGAAATGAGGGTTGTTTTTTCTTATTTGTTAATCATCTGCTTAACGCCAAGTTTAATTTTATTTCCCACCAAATACATGGCTGGTACCAAAACCAGAGTTAGGAAGGTGGCAAAGGTCAAACCAAATATTACGGTCCAAGCCATGGGCCCCCAGAAGTCAGCATTTTCACCTCCAAAATATAAATCAGGGTTCCAGTTTGTAAGTAATCGTCCAAAATCAATATTCATACCTACTGCCATTGGGAATAAACCCAACACTGTAGTAATTGCAGTCAATAATACTGGACGAAGCCTAGTTTTACCTGCTGTTTTAATACAATCGATTGTGTCATCCAAAGGTAAATCATCACCTTTTGACAGCCCTAATTCCTCTCTTCGTTTATTTTTTAATAGGTCGATATAATCAATAAGTACAATAGCATTATTTACCACAATACCCGCTAGCGAAATAATTCCAATACCTACCATTAAAATTACAAATTCCATTTTGAAAGTGGCAAAGCCTCCAAAAACGCCAATGGTACTAAACAACACTGAAACCATAATAATTAATGGTTTTGCAAACGAGTTGAACTGAGTTACTAATATGATGGTTATTAAACTTAAAGCAATAAGTAGTGCTTTAATTATAAAGGCCATAACCTTAGCTTGTTCTTCTTGCTCTCCAGTGAAACTGAAGCTGTAGGTAGGAGGTAAAGTAAAGTTTGCCAAGGCTTGTTTGATTTCATTATTCACTTCAT
Source organism: Bacteroidales bacterium (assembly GCA_023146135.1). GTDB lineage: Bacteria > Bacteroidota > Bacteroidia > Bacteroidales > UBA1556 > UBA6267. The sequence goes on along the minus strand of JAGLCR010000026.1, from coordinate 54,760 downwards.
TGGCATTAAAACCTTCCAAAACATTAGAATATACAGTTACTACTCGGTCCATATCTTTACGTTTCACTGAGCCATAAGTATTGCTATAATATACTGAAGCTACTGCCGAAATAGGAATTTGCATAAACTTACCCTTCTTATTTCGAAATGCAATCACTTGATTCATCAATGATGAAATATCATTTCGGTATTGCTTAGCAAAGCGTAAGCGAATGGGGTATTTATCTTCTCCTTCTTTATAATCGGTTACTTCTTTACCAAATAATGCCGTTCTTATTGTACTTGCGATTTGTGCCGTTGATAGTCCAAAACGACGTGCTTTTTCACGGTCAATATTTACAATAAGCTCTGGTTTCCCCACATCGATATCCAGCTTTAATCCTTCAATCCCTGCAATTCCTTGCGTATTAATAAATCCTAAAAGGCTATCGCTCAAGTGCATTAGAGTAGGGAAGTCCTTTCCTGTAATCTCAATATTAATCTGCTTTCCAACGGGTGGACCCATTTTGTTTTTATCAACTGAAATAGTAACTCCAGGATATTTATCTGTAAATTCATGACTTACATCTTTCAATATATCATTGGTTGAAATCCCATCTCGAAGTTCATAATCGATAAAAGCAATGGTTGTCATTCCTTTTTGAGGTGTATTTCCAAAAGGCATTTCGTTTTCTCCAACAACCCCCTTTCCAACAGTTGTTAATATGGATTCGATGATGCTTGTGTCGTTTTTTGTAACTTCTGAAATACGATTTTCAACTTTTCGCATAAACTCATTTGTAACATCAATATCAGTACCCAAGGGAAGTTCTACCATTACATTGATGAAGTGTGGTTCATTATTCGGAAATAGTCTAACAGGAATATCTCGCATTTGGTAAAACTTAATGGTAGCAAACAGTAAAACAAAAGAACCTATTATTAAGAAGCGTGGTTTCCAACCACTTAATGCCCAGTCAAGAACTTTAAGGTAAATATTTTCTAGCCAGCCCAAAAAATTGTGTTGAAACCAAATGGATGATTTGAAAAGAAAAAAGTAGTTCATTGCACTGAGTAAGAGCATGATGATTAGGAGGTTTGCAAAGGCTTTCATGCCAGTTAGATAACCCATAATAATAAATGCAATTACTAGAATGGCTCCAATACTATAGGTTTTTTTACTTGGAGAGGTTTCTTGTTTTTCAGGATTGATAAAAGTTGAAACCAATACGGGAATGATAATTAGTGCTACAAATAGGGAAGAGCTAAGTACAATAATAAGGGTGACAGGTAAATTTTTCATAAACTGCCCCATCATGCCTGGCCAAAAGATAAGAGGAACAAATGCTGCTAGGGTAGTAGCGGTAGATGCGATAATAGGCCAAGCAATTTCCCCAATTCCATGTTTGGTAGCGTTATACAAATCTTCTCCCTGCGAAATAAATCGATGGACGTTTTCGACTACCACAATGGCGTTGTCTACGAGCATACCAAGCGCTAATACTAAACCGAAAAGAATCATCATATTAATGGTGTAACCGAGTGCACCAAGAATGATAAAGGATATCATCATGGACATTGGAATTGCAAATCCTACAAATAAGGAGTTCCGCATACCTAAAAAGAAGAACAATACGCCTACCACGAATATTACTCCCATGATAATACTATTCTCCAAATTATTAACCGATTTTCGTACACGGTCTGATTGGTCGTTTGTAATGCTAATATTAAGGTCCTCTGGTAAAATCCCTATTTCCTTGGCATTGCTTAACACACTCATAATTTTATCAGTTGTGACAAGTAGATTTTCCCCGCTTTTCTTCACTACCGATAGTGAAACCACCGTTAAATCATTTAATCGGGCATAAGTTAGCGGGTCAGCAAAACCATCAACAACTTTCTGATTCTCTAGTACATCGCGCAGAAAAACGATATTGCCATCTAAATGTTTGATGATAATATCCCCAATTTCATCAACTGATGCAAACTCACCTATAGTTCGCACTGATCGGCGTGTACCACCAACAATTATATCACCACCTGAGATTGAAACATTTTCAAAATTAATTGCATCCTCAATGTTTTGAAAGCTTAAACCATTGGCCGAGAGCTTATCTTGGTCGATGTTGAGAATAATCTCACGTTCTTGAAGTCCTTTGAAATCAACTTTCGAAACCTCATGAATATTTTCAAACTCATCCTTTAGATCTTCCGCATACTCTTTTATTTGCTCCAAAGAATATTCTCCATATAGGTTTACATTGAGAATGGGGAATTCCGACATATCCATTTCTACGACTACGGGGTCGAATTTCAAGTCGTTAGGAAGCTCACTTTTACTTTTATCCACGGCATCTTTTACATCTTGCAAAGCTCTACGAATATTAACATCCGAGTTGAATTCGACAATAATATCGGAATTGTCTTGTGATGAAGTTGAAGTAAGCTCTTTTACGCCTTTGATGGTATGTACCTCTTTCTCGATGGGCCGAGTAATAAGGTTTTCCATATCAATGGGAGGGTTTCCTGGATAAATGGTTTTCACAAAAACTTTGGGAATAACCACCTCTGGGAATGACTCTTTGGGTAGGCCAATATAAGTAAGTATACCAATTACCGCTAAAAGAATGGTTAACAGCAACACGGTGTTTTTATTGTCTAGCGCAGCAGTCGTTAGGCCAAACTCTCTATAGTTATTTTTCTCTTGTTTTTCCATGCGATTCGTATTGATGTATTTATTATAATTCGTTATTTACCCTGATTAACGAACCATTTCGTACCAGATTATAGCCATTATAAATAACTTTATCATTTGGGCTTAAGCCTTCTAATACTAAACTTTTAGCCTTATGTGAAACCCCTGTTTTAATGTATTGTTTTTTAGCAAGAAGACTTCCCTTTTTATTTTTTACTACCAAGAATACATAGTCCCCTTTTAGGTCTTGTTTAATAATAATTGATGGAACAGCAATTGCTTTTTCATTATAGTAATCCTTAATTTTTATTTTTGAAATAAGGTTAGGCTTAAGCTTGCCATCTTTATTCTTGATATTTATTTGAACCTTTACCGTTCTATTGGCAGGGTTGATCATATTTCCGATTCTAAAAAGTGGAGCCTTTATCACTAAATCAGGATAGGTAGGAAAGCTAACCACAGCGATATCGCCTTTATGTACATATGGAAGGTATCGTTCCGACATGTTTACATAAACCTTAAGGTTTTTAAGATTTATCAATTGCAGTACTTGTCGACCAGGGCTAGCCATTTCACCTTCGTGTTGAAAAATATTGTCCACAGTGCCATCGTAAGGAGCTCTTATGGTGGCCATTCGTTGTTGCACCTGCAAGGTTTCGAGTTTTCCTTCCAAAGAGCGCATATTATTCTTTGCTTGCAAATATTGAATCTCTGAGCCAATATTTTGGTCCCATAACTCTTTTTGCTTTTTATAAACAGTTCGAGCAAGTTCAAGATTGGTTTTTACCTCGTTGATGGTTTTTTGAGTAATCTCTGAATTAAGAATCATCAAGGCATGTCCTTTCTTTACTTTCTGCCCCTCATGTACCAATACCTTTTTTATCTGACCGCTAATTTCCGGACTGATATATGCTTGATTATCTGACTCTACACTTCCCGTTACACTAATATAGTGAATAAAAGTATCGGCTTTTATACTCAAGAGGTCCACAAAAACAGTTTTCGCCTCCACCTTATTGCTATCATTCTCAATAATAGTCTCCAATTCACTAATACGTGCTTGGGTTGTACTTAATTGAGTCTTTAATTTTAGTAATTCTTGCTTTGGGTCTTGCGCTTCCTGCTGACACGAAGCAACAACAAATAGCAGAAAGATTATTGAAAGTGTATTTATAGTAGTTTTCATAATTATTTATATTTTAGTAGTTGTTTAAAATTTTATCTAACTCAATTTTTGAGTTAAGCACATTCATCATGGCTAGAAAATAGCTTGATTGACTGTTAAAATATTGAGTATTTAGTTGCGTTAGTTCATTACTGGATATCACACCATTGGTAAACTTAATAAGAGCTCGCCGGTATATTTTCTCAGCAAGAACCACATTCTTTTTTTCTTTTATATAGGTGTCGTAACTTGCAATTAGTTTATTACGAGCTTCTTCTACTTGAAACATAAGCCCTTGCTCGAGCATCCATTCATTATTCTCAATTTTATCAAGCTCCAATTGTGCTTGTTGAAGCTTAACAACTTTGCTTCCGCTATTGAACAGTTGCCATGTGAGTCCAGCGCCTATTATATTGGATTGATACCAAGCTTGACTACCTGCAAAGAAACTAAAATCATCATTTTGTCCAGTTACCTTATGCGAGTAAAATGCATTAATATTAGGAAGAAAGGTTGATTTTTCTCTTTTAACACTTAGTTCTGACACTTTCTTTTGGGTTTGTAGTATTTGATAATCCAAGTTTTTAGAAAGATCAAACTCTTGAAGCATAACCGATTCCACATTGGAATGGCTAAATATATAGCTTAAACTATCCTCAATAATGATAGAGTCGGTAATATTTAGACCAATCTGGTATTTTACAATATTTTCACTTACTATAATCTGTCTTTTGATAGCAGAGAGCGCATTTTCTACGGTGAGTAAATTCAGTTGAATCTGGTCCACATCGGTTTCTTCCACAAGACCCGCTTTATATGTTTTGCTTATATCATCATAGGTTTTCTGAATATCGAACAATGTCGAATCCAATACCTTTTTATTTTCCAAGGAAAACAGGAGTCCATAATATGATTTAGAAACAAGCTCTATCACATCGCGCTGCTCTTTAAGCATGGCTTGCTGTGAGAGGTTTTGATATGTTTTTGATGCCTGTAAACCTACAATATATTCGCCACTAAAAAGCAATTGCGACACATTGAAGGAGAACGAACTATTATGTTGCTGTCCAAACTTTAATGGAATATAGTCGTCAGGGCCAGCATTCGGATTAAAAATACGCTCGGGCATTAGTGTTACTGGAATATCAAGCATATTGCTATAATCTAATCCAGCACTAACTTGAGGAAGGCCATAAGCCGTAGTTTCCCATACTACTTTCTTTGCTATTTGTACGTCATAACCTGCGTTTTGAATTTTTCGGTTTTCAGTCAAGGCAAGCTCTTGAGCTTTGCGTAAAGTCAAGTGATGCGTTGTAACATCTTGTGCAATTCCGTGAAAACTAAAATAGCCCAAAAGAATTGCAATTAATATAATTCGTTCTTTATTCATCATGTTTTTCTTTCATTATTCTTTCAAATTCCCTTATTCCCTTTTCGGTAGCTATCGCGTGAAAATGATAAGAGAAAAACTCTTTTACAACTTCTAGCAAATCACGTTTATACACCTCTTTTACATCCATTGTTTGGAAACCTTCGATACGAACAATATTCATATTTGTAATAATATCAATGTCCATATTTGCTCTAAAAAAACCCTCTTTAACCCCTTGTAATAAATCACTTTGCATGTTTTCATATACATGCTTTCTTCTTTTTTTAATTACCGTATTATGTAATTGAGGATAGTATTTTTTTAGGTCATATTCGAAACTAGGATTAAGATCAGCTAAAAACTTTACGATGTTATTATAAACCATAATGTGCTTTTCCACAGCATTAAGATTAATGATTTTAGAAATTTTTGCTGGAGCTTCTTTTGCTGGACAATCCAATACTTTTGATATAAGGTCTTTCTTATCTTTAAATAGTTTATAAAGTGTTTTTTTAGAAATGGAAAGCTCGTGTGCCACATCATCCATGCTTACACTTTTAATTCCATATCTATGAAACAACTTTGCTGCTTTTTGTGTTATTTCTTGTGTTTGTTCTTCCATATTAATTACTTTTGGGGGGCAAAGATACAAAAAATGAACACTTTGGAAACTTATAACGCATTAAAAGTTTCCAAAGTGTTCAAAAAATAATAAATATTACATTATGAAGCGTGTTTTTTTGGCCATAAGTTTTAAGAAATCAGATTTTATAAGTCAGTATATCAAAGATATAAAATCAAAACTTGCAGCTGAAAACATAAAATGGGTTGAGGACGACTATATTCATTTAACGCTTAAATATTTTGGCCCAACAGACGATTTAGGGCTCAAAAGAATAAAAAATAGCCTTGAGAGAGTATTAAAAGAGCAACATTTATTCGAGTTATCATTTAACAGGTTGGGTGTTTTTGGGAGTAAATATCAGCCACGAGTTTTATGGATGGGCTTGAAACAAGCTGATGAGCTCTCGATATTGGCCGAAAGGCTTAAGCTAGCATTGAAAGAAATAGGTATTTATCCGGACCGACAAAACTTTGTGCCTCATATTACCATAGGGCGTATCAAGCACTTAGACAGCAAAAAATATTTTCAGTCAGTAGTTAATCAGTATAAGGATTTTGATTCGGGAATCATTCCTATTAAGCGAGTATATCTTTATCAAAGCATTTTGCATAAAGATGGGCCAGAGTATAGAGTCTTGCAGGAGTATAGTTTGAAGAGTTTGAATAAAACCTAATCATCTTGGTTCTTACCACAAATCGGGTTTATTAAGTGCTTCTACGCAATAGGACATGCCTGCAATTGGTTCTAATTTTTCACTTACCAGAGATTGTCCTAGCCAGCCTTCTGGGTATGATAATTTTAATGGAGCTTTTATCACTTCTTCACTAATTTGCTTATAGCCTGTTTTTGAATAAAAATTAATATCTCCATAAGTAACAACCAACTCCACCCCATTTTCTTTCAGGATATTATGAGCGTAATTAATTAATTTCTGACCAATTCCTTTTCCTTGATACTCTGTTAATGTGGCCATAGGAGATAAAATATATGCCTTTATACTACGCTCAAAAGTTAAACTTGAAAAAAATACACTTCCAATAATTGTATTATTATCCGTGGCAACAAAGCAATAATAGTCATCACTACTTAGCATGAAATTATTAGTTAATTCTCCAATAATCAAACCTTCCGATTCACCTTCTGAATCGGTGAATGTTTTAATAAAAAGTTGATTTATCTCCTCCCTTTTATTAGGGTCATACTCTGAATATTTCATTTGTTTCTACTTTTATGTTACAGCTTAATTTTACAAAGGTACATATTTAAGACAAATATCAGATATGGTTTATATCCTCTAAAATTTAAGCTGCTTGAAACGATACAAAAAAACCATTTTTCGTTATTAGCAACCGTTTTTGTACTTTTGGCTGGTATTAGTAAGCTATAGACCTATGAATAGAGTTCCATTGATTCCGATTATTATTCTTCTTTTGTTGAGTTTAAGCGCTTGTAATACAGATGATTCAAGGCCTCTTCATCTTAATGTAGTTATAGTTGAAAGTACCGATGTTCATGGTAGTTTTTTTCCTGAAGATTTAGTACGTCAAAAAAAATCGAAGGGTAGTTTAGCTCAGGGAATGAGCTATTTACGCGAGCAGCGTGCTATCAAAAATCAGGAAGTAATAATGCTTGATAATGGAGATATACTGCAAGGTACCCCCGTGGTATATTATGCTAGTTATATTGATACTGTAAAACCCCATTTGCTAGCAAAAATCATGAATTTTATGGATTATGATGCCGCTTCGGTGGGTAATCATGATATTGAAGCAGGCCCTAAGGTATATGAGCAGTTTCGAAATGAGATTGATTTCCCATATCTAGCGGCAAATGCGCTGGATTCGTCCACTAATAGTTCTCATTTTCCAGCCTATGCTATTATTAATAGACAAGGGGTAAAAATTGCTGTAATTGGCCTCATCACTCCTTCCATTCCCAATTGGCTACCTGAGAAATTATGGCCAGGAATGTATTTTGATGATATGATTATGACCGCTAAGAAGGTGGTTAAAATAACGATGGAGAGTGATCATCCTGATCTAATTGTTGGACTTTTTCACGCTGGTGTTGATGCTACTTATGGAGGGGGCAGGGTAGAGGACGAGCGTAATGAAAATGCCTCTCTTTTGGTTGCTCAGCTTGTGCCTGGTTTTGATATTGTATTTGCGGGCCATGACCATAAACCGCTTAACCAATTTGTGATAAACACAGCAGGTGATTCAGTTTTAATATTGAATGCGGGAGCTCATGCACATAATTTTGCTGTGGCAAATGTGGAGTTATCATGGAATGAAAAAACTGAGAGTTATGATAAAAAAATCAAAGGCCACGAGCAAAGTCTTGCTGCCTATGCTCCAGACAGCTTGTTTATGAAAAAATTTAGCCCTTATTTTGAAGGTGTAAAAGCCTATATGAATCAGTTAGTAATTGATTTTGATACTACAATCAATGCCAATGATGCACTTTACGGTCCTGCGGCTTTTGTGGATATGATTCACCAAGTTCAGCTAGAAGTAAGTGATGCCGATATTTCCTTTGCGGCGCCCTTTTCAACTCATGCAGTTTTGGAAAAAGGCCCTCTCTATATACGTGATATGTTTAAGCTCTATCGCTACGAGAATTTTCTTTGCACGCTAAAAATGAGTGGGAAAGAGGTTCGTGAGTATTTGGAGTTTTCGACTAATCTTTGGTTCGATTCACTGACTGAAAATTCCACTAGTATTTTACTCCTTAAAAAAGATGGCAAAAAAGGTCGTTATGGATTGCCCTTGAAAAACGCCTATTATAACTTTGATTCGGGTGCTGGTATTAAGTATATTATCGACCTTAGCGCCACAAGGGGGAGACGTGTAAAAGTGTTGAGCATGGCAGATGGAAGTGCTTTTGATGAAAATAAAATATATACTGTGGTTATGAATTCGTACCGTGCCAATGGTGGAGGCAATCATTTGCTTGATGGAGTGGGATTGTCTAAGGAGGAGTTAAAGGTTCGGAGAATTCATTGTACGAATGAAGATTTTCGACGAATCCTTACTCGATGGCTTCAAGAGAAAGAGCACTATAAGGCGCAAAGCATGAATAATTGGAGCTTTGCAAAGATTAAAATGGCACAGGGAAAATCGTTAAAGCAAAAAGATTTTGAAATGCTTTTTAAAAATATTAAAAGGATCAATTAGATGTAACCTTTCATCCTTTTTTACGATTAAGTATAATTGAACAAATAGTATTAAAAACAATTGCTTATGATTGGCAAACTTCAAATAGGAAAATTAGAGTGGTTTCATATCCCTTATCCCAACGATGAGAATATTGAATACTTGCGTGAAAATTATGATTTTCACCCACTTGACCTTGAAGATTGCCAGTCGAAAGTACAGCGACCAAAAATTGATATTTACGATAATTATCGATTTATGATTCTTCATTTTCCCTACTTTGATAAGGCAATGAAGTTTGTAAAAACCAAGGAAGTGAAAATTTTCTGGGGCGAACATTATATTATAACCTTGGGAAGTCATTGGGTGATTCGTACACTATTTGATAAAACCAAGACCGAAGCTGATATCGATATCGACGAACTTCCCAATACCAGTGATGTATTGCTTTATAGTATTCTTGATTCACTTATGCGCGAGAGTTTTAAGTTAATGAAACTGATAGAGGATAATTTGGATCATATCAGCATGGAAATGTTTGATAAAAAAGCAGAAAAAACTATTGAACGTATCTCGGTAACACGTAAGAATTTAATTTTGCTAAATACTGCATTCAAGCCGCAATTGCGCCTATTCCAAAAGATGGAGTCAGGTGTTATTAAGGGCTTTACACCCGATATGGAAGATTATTGGGGTAATAATTTGGACTCCTATCAAAAAATGTGGGACTCCATTGAGGATTATCAGGAATTAATTCAGGGTTTTTCCCTCACGTTTGATTCATTACAAGCCAATCGTACAAACGAAATAATGAAGGTGCTTACTACTATATCAACAATTTTACTGCCTCTAACCTTCCTTACTGGTTTGTACGGGATGAATGTTGACCTTCCTTTACAAGAAAATAATGTTGCTTTTATTATTATTGTTAGCACAATGATTTTGATTGTTATCTCGTTACTCTTTTACTTTAAGAAACGACGCTGGATATAAAACTCAAAGTATCAATATGGATATTTATTCTAAAAAGAGGAATGGTAAGCTTTTTCTTATCGCATTTGCCTTATTAATTGTGGTGGTATCGCTATGGTACACCAGTCGATTTTTGAATAACTTAGCTCATGAGGAGCAGCGACAAATTCGTATTTGGGCAAAGGCGATAGGGCAAAAGGCGGATCTTGTAAATTATACCGAACATTTATTTAAAAGCTTAAGAGAAAAAGAGCATCGCAATATTAAGCTATGGGCTATGGCAATGAAGGGCCTTGGCGAAGCAGGGCTAGATGATGAGATGAGCTTTTATATGGAAGTAGTATCTGGAAATAAGGATATTCCTGTGGTTGTGGTGGATGAAAGTAATATTATTAAGGCGGTATTAAATACCGAGAGATATAGAGAGTCCAGAATATTTAGCGAAATTAATAAACGACAATTTACAAATTATCCTCCCATCATCATAAAGGTGTATGGCGATGATGTTCAATATGCCTATTATCGAAATTCGAAACTGTATCATCGTCTAAAACGGACTTTGGATAATTATACTGATTTGTTTTTGAATGAGGTGGTAAGCAATAGTTTATCTACACCAGTAATTGTAACGGATAGTTTACAAACGACTATTTTGGCCTATGGTGGAAATTTGGATTCAACGGATATTTCGGATACAATAAAGCTACATGCACGAATTGCAATAATGAAGAGGGAAAATGATCCTGTTGTTGTTGATTTGCCTGGAAATTCTCATTGTTTTATTTTCTACGAAGACTCACAGATGTTAACAGAGATGAAGTGGTTTCCATTTATTTTCTTTGCGGTAATTAGTTTGTTCCTAATTTTGGGATATACTTTATTTTCTTTCTCACGACGAAGCGAGCAGAGTAAAGTTTGGGCGGGTATGGCAAAGGAAACAGCCCATCAGTTGGGCACACCCATATCATCGCTAATGGGTTGGATAGAAGTTTTAAAAATGCAGTATCCTAGGGAAGAAGGCTTTAGAGAAATGTCGAAGGATGTAGATCGATTGACATTAGTTTCTGAGCGTTTTTCGAAAATAGGCTCTGATCCCGATTTTAATGATGAAAATATTGTTGATATTATTGAGTCGGTAATGGAATATATGAAGCGCCGTTCATCCAAAAGAATAGAGTATATTTTTATCAATAACCTAAAGCAAGACATATTATTAAGTCTTAATAATCAGCTTATAGTATGGGTTTTTGAAAACCTATTCCGAAATGCGGTTGATGCCATTGGAACGGGTCATGGGAAAATTAAGGTGTTTATTACCGAAAGCGATAGTGAGATAATAATTGATGTTTCTGATACAGGAAAAGGTATTGCAAAAACCAACCATAAATCGGTATTCAACCCAGGGTATTCTACCAAGAAACGGGGTTGGGGACTTGGGTTATCTCTTGTGAAACGTATAATTGTGGAACAGCATTTGGGAAAAATATTTGTTAAATCATCTGCCCCTGGTGAGGGAACAACCTTTCGGATTATTTTCAAGAAAACATTATCATAGTACATATGCTTAAGACGAATGTAATATTTAGCATTCTATTAATAGTCAATTATTATCTACTTTTGCTTTGGCTTAATTATTGATAGTATGAATGCCTTGAAACAAACTATTGTCATTAAAAATGCAATTACCATGAACCAAAAAACATTAACTTCCAGCATATTGCTTCTGTTAGCAATCCCTTTTATTTCTTTCGGTCAAAGTAAGGCTGATACCACAGTAAGTGTAACAGACAGTACAATTACAACAACCGTAACTACAGTTATTCCTGTTGAAAAATCTACTGCAGAGGATACAACGGGTCAATTTGAAGCATATATGACTTCCATAGATACTACATCATTGGGAAGCAATCTAAATTTGCAGGCGGTTGCCGAGCTATTTAGAACCTCTAAAGATTTGGAAGAATTTGAAAAGAGATTAAATGATAAAGATGAAGGGGTAAACAACCTTGACTTAAATGAAGATGGAGAAACCGATTATTTACGTGTGGTCGACCATGCTGAAAAGAATACGCATGTTATTGTTATTCAGGCGGTAGTTGGAAAAGATAAATTTCAAGATGTAGCAAGTATTGATGTGGTGCAAGATGGTGATAAAATCACATTACAAATTGTAGGGGATGAAGATATTTATGGAACCGATTATTATATTGAACCTGAGAAACCAGAGGAAGTAGAAAATTACCCTACTGTTCAAGTGATATTTGTTGCGGGATATTCACCATATTATTCACCCTATTATTGGGGCTATTATCCACCCTATTATCACCCATGGCCTCCCTATCCACCACATTATTATCATCGTCATTATTACCACCGTCATTATCACCACCACCATCATTATCACCATGGTCATAATCACATGAACCCCCATGCACGGAGCGTGTATCACTCGCATAGAACAACAGCACCGATAAATAAAACTCAGCGTTATAATAATAATACACCACAACGACCTGTTAATAAAACGCAGACTCGTCCTGCTACAAGTCCGTCGACAAAACAATCGCAGCCTGCTAATAAGTCAAATAAGCAGCAGCAGTCGAAAGCAGCTAAGCCTTCGCATAACTCAACACAGCCTTCGACGCAAAAGTCGAATAAGCAAAGTCAGCCGAAACAATCACAACCGAAAACACATCAATCGCAGCCGAAGCAATCACAACCGAGCACACGTCAGTCGCAACCTCGACAGTCACAACCTCGACAATCAAGGCCCGCTGGTAGACCAGGAAGAAGGTAGGAAAAAATTTAGAATGTAAAGGCTGCAATTGTTTGCGCCTTTTGGAAAGCCTCCTTGTTAATAATGAGCTGCTCATCTTGTTGCTCTAAAAAAGCGAGGAGGTTTTCTGTTGAAAGGTTACCAATTAGCTTTTTGCCCGACATGGGGCAGCCACCAAAACCACCTAGGGCGGTATCATATCGTCGGCATCCCGATTCGTAGGCGGCAGTTAGTTTATCATGCCAATTGTCGGGAGTAGTATGTAAATGTACACCCACTTCTAAGGAGGTAAATTCTTTGTCTAACATGCTAAAACTATCAGATATGCCTTTGCAAGTTCCATCACCAGTGGTATCGGCTAGCATTAGTGTTTTGACTCCCATTTGTTGTAGTCGATAAATCCAATCTTGAAGGAGGTTAATACTCCAATCATCGCCATAAGGATTGCCAAATGCCATGGCAATATAAAGGACTAATTCTTTATCTTTTGCTTGGCAAAGGCTTAATAAATCACGAATAGTTTGTGTTCCCAATGCAAAATCAGAGCGTATGTTTTTCTGTAAAAATATCTCGGAAATGGAAAAAGGAAAGGCTACAGAGTCGATAGCTGAATGACTAAATGCTCGTTCTGCCCCACGGAGGTTTCCGATGGTGGCCATTATTTTTGTTTGAGTATTGTGTTGATTCAGTTTTTCTATTAGCTCAGCGCTATCACTAAGTTGTGGTATAGCTCTTGGCGAAACAAAGCTGCTATAATCCAGCTCATCGAAACCCACATCGAGCAGTGCGTTTAAGTATGCTATTTTCTTTTCTGTGGGAATAAATTTGCTTATTCCCTGCATGGCATCCCTTGGTGTTTCAATGATTTTTGTTGGCATGGGGCAAAGATAGTAAAAGCAGACCCGTCAATATGCTAATATAAATTATCTCTATTTCTTTCCTTATTTTTAGTCATTTCTCGTCAGCGCAAGCTTTTTTGTTACTTTTTCAGCTGAAAAAGTAGAAGAGAAAAGTAACTAGATAAATTGTAACGCATATAAATAGTTATTAGCTCTTAAAGCCATTAAACCCTTTTTTTGTATTTTTACAACATGACCAATCAACAGATACTAATAAAATATTGGGGTTACTCAAGCTTTCGCCCTGCGCAGGAAGAGATAATTGACAATGTGCTCGCCGGAAAAGACACATTGGCTCTTTTGCCCACAGGAGGTGGAAAAAGTATTTGTTTTCAGGTTCCTGCCTTACAAAAAGAAGGAATCTGTATTGTGGTTACACCACTTATTGCTTTGATGAAGGATCAAGTGCAGCAGCTTAAAAATCGTGGGATTATTGCTGCGGCCATTTATTCAGGCATGAATTATCATCAGATTGATATTATACTTGATAATTGTGTTTTTGGTGATGTTAAATTCCTTTATGTTTCTCCCGAACGATTAGAAACGGAGCTTTTTCAAGAGCGATTAAAAAGAATGAATGTCAATCTTTTAGCTGTAGATGAGGCCCATTGTATTTCGCAGTGGGGTTACGACTTTAGACCTTCGTACTTAACTATTGCCGATATTCGTGAACTAGTCCCTGAGGTGCCTATTTTAGCCCTAACGGCTACCGCTACTCCCGACGTAGTGGTTGATATTCAAGAAAAACTACAGTTCAATGAGTATAATTTAATACAGCGTAGTTTTAATCGCGAAAATCTGACTTATGTTGTTTTGCAAGAGGAGGATAAAAATCGACGACTTTTGGAATTACTAAGTAGAAATCAAGGAAGTAGTATTATTTATGTTCGCAGTAGAAAGGCTACTAAAGAAGTCGCCCGTTTTTTAATTGAAAATAAAATAAGCGCCCACTTTTATCATGCAGGTTTAACTACGGAGCTTCGCGATCAGCGGCAGCAAGATTGGATTCAAGGTAAAATTAGAGTTATGGTGAGCACCAATGCCTTTGGAATGGGAATAGATAAGGCTAATGTGCGCTCGGTGATTCATCTTGATATTCCCGATTCCATTGAAGCATACTTTCAAGAAGCGGGTAGGGCAGGGCGCGATCAAAAACAAGCATATACGTTTTTGCTTTACCACAAAACCGATATCAACACTTTAAAATATAATCACGAGCAGAAATTTCCAGAAATAAAATTTATTCTTCAAGCATATAACGCCTTGGGAAATTATTTTCAGTTGGCTGAGGGTAGTGGAGTAGATAAAAGTTTTGAGTTTGTGTTGACTGACTTTGCCAAAATGTATAACCTCAATCCGCTCAGTGTGTATTACTCTTTGAAGTATCTTGAGAAAGAAGGTTATTTATATTTATCCGATGCGGTAAATCGTCCTTCACGTGTTTTGGTGAGAATGGATCGGCAAGATTTATATCGTTTTCAAGTGAAGTATCCTAAGCTGGGAGATTTTATTGATGTATTAATTCGTTCTTATTCGGCGCTGTTTACCGACTTTGCCGTGATTGACGAATCGAGCTTGGCTAATCGCCTAAATGCAAGTAGGCTATTGATAGAAAACACTTTAAAACAGCTTCACAAAATGGATGTTTTGGAATATATTCCCTATAGTTCGCGACCGCAGATTTCATTAGTTGGAGGTAGGTTATCCATAAAAAATATGCGCATTAATCGTGAAGATTACGAGAGTAGAAAGCAAATATCAAAAAAGCGAATGGAGGCGATGGCCAACTATGTGCAGAGTTTTTCAAAATGTCGAAATATTCTTCTCCTTGAATATTTTGGCGAAAAAGATTTAAGGCGCTGTGGTCGTTGCGATGTGTGTATTGGTCGTAATAAAATTGATTTAAGTCAGCAGGAATTTGATAAGGTAATAGAGCAGGTAAAGCCTATTTTGAAAGCTCAAAACTGCAGTTTACAAGAGCTCGTTTTTCAAATAAAAAACGTGGACGAAGAACGTGTAATTAAAGTAATTCGTTGGCTCATGGATATTGATAAAATAAGCCAGTTTGGCGATTTATTGGTATGGAACTAATTTTGCTATTTCTATTCTCGAGAAAGCTTAGCATTACGATAAAAGGAAATTCCCAAGCCAAGAAACATAATTAATACGCCAATCCACATAAGCGAGATATAAGGGAATATCGTAGTTTTTACCACAAGAAAATTCATGCGTTTTTCATCTACTTTAAGCACAATTTTTTGTGGGCCATTGGCGATCTTAGCAAAGCTTATTATTAAACCCTCCTTAGTAGTTATATTTTTATGGCTCAGCATTCCATCACGCACAATATAGCTTATCTCATCATATTCTACTTGGTCAAGCTCATTCACCATTCGTAATCGAGCCACTATTTCCACATTATTAATATCTGTTTTTCCTTCTTCCGTATTACGTACATAAGTGCTGTCAAAATAGACTCTTAGATTACCAATTGGTAAGGAGTCACCCACGCCAATCTCTTTTTCAAGAAGCGTTTTATACTCGCTGCCTTCCATATCAGCTTTAATATCAGCATAGGAAATATAAGTATATACATCTTTAGCAAATGCATGATGGGTATCGGGGTCGTACACATTACCCATACGAGAATTTACATTGATGCTTGGGTGCAAATCAAACTCTTTTTGTAAATTTCCATCATTGTCCTTTGTCATAAACTCTAAAGTATAGAAAAGATGATTTTTTTCGCGTCGCATATCAGAGTAAAGCACATGATAATCACCAAGCTCCTTTATCTCTCCTTTTACAAGTAACTGATTTTCACGATTCATCTCACTATTACCCAAATCGTAGTGCGAGGTGTTGGTAGAGATTACTTCAGAAGTGGAAAATGCAACCAAAACCCCTAAAAACATAATCCCAAACCCGAGATGAGAAATGCTATTACTGAAGTTGTAAGTAGTAAGTTTGTTATTTATCAAATAGTCGAATGCAGCGCTTACAGCAAGGTTTATGGAGAAAAGAAAAATGAGTATTCCAATGCCATGTACTTGAAATAACCAAACTTCGCCCACAAAAATAATGATACTAGCTAGTAAAGGAATTGCTAACTTTTTGGCAAAGCTCTTAGCATCATTTTCGCCATATTTCAAAAGCAATGAAATGGCCATGGTAAAAACCGTTAAAATGGCAAAAGGAAGTTGCCATTTATTATAAAAAGCCACTCGCTCAAGCGGAGGCGCCATTTCTGTTCCAAACAGCTTGTTAATAACAGGAATAGAGGTGGTTATAAAAATTTGAAATGCAGATAAAATCAAATTTATCGAGCCCATAAACATCCAAAACTCACGTGATAGAAAGTGATCGTTCATGGCTTTGGGAAATTGCTTGAAATTCTTAATATACAACCATAAAGACACGAAGAGTGTCAATAGCATAATCACCACCATTTGAGCAGCAAGGCCATTGTTACCAAAGGCATGTGCGGAGGTTTCGCCAAGCACTCCGCTACGAGTTAGATAGCTCGCATAAATAACTAATACAAAGCCTAATACGATGAAGATAAAACTTAGGCCATAGGAGTGATTTCGCTTTTTGTTAAGAATCATCATATGCATGCCGGCAAGTATTACTAGCCAAGGGATAAGCGAAGCATTTTCCACCGGATCCCACGCCCAAAACCCCCCAAAGGTTAAGGACTCATAGGCCCAGGCACCACCCAAAAGAATTCCGCCACCGAGGGTTGCCAAGGATACAATCACCCAAGGAAAAGCAGGTTTAAGCCATTCTTTATAGTCACCCTTCCAAAGCGAGGCAATTGCAAAAGCAAAGGGAATAATAGCTGCCGCATAGCCCAAAAAGAGCAAAGGAGGATGTGTTACCATCCAAATATTTTCCAATAATGGATTTATACCATTTCCATCAGTAATTTGAGAAAGGTAATTTGGGTCTTTAAAAAACTCCACTCCCAGATTTGCCGCATCATTACGCATAAGTCCAAAGGGACTTTTACCAATAATAATACCCAAGGGTGCTGCTCCCCATACCATGCTTGTAAGCATAAATTGGCCTGAGGCTAAAACGGGCATTACGTAAGCTTCCCACTTTTTTGCTGTATAAAGTAGTATTAATCCAAGCAAGGCCTGTAGAAAAACCCAGAGCAAAAAGCTACCTTCTTGACCAGCCCAAAAAGCAGAAATAATAAATTTTGTTGGTAAATAAGTGGCCGTATGTTTCCATACGTAATCGTATTCCCAATATCCTTGAAACAGTAAATAAAAAAGCACCCCTCCTGATAATAGGATTGCTAAAAAGTGGGCAATATAGCCCATTCGACCGGCACGAATAAGGGCCGGATTTTTTCTAATATTACCGTAAAAATAAAAAATAAAACTAAATAATGATGTGACCAAAGCCAACACAATAAAGCTTTTACCTAATATTCCTGGGAGAATATGTTCGCCCAAGTATTGTATATCTAATAACATATGTTTGTCTCAATTTAAGGGCGCTAAGGTATATCATTTTGTTATTTATGTAACAGAAATGAATATATTGTAAACTGAATAAATTGGCATTACGCAAACAATCACAAACCCCCCTTTGCCAAGTGCAACAGATTACCAGATTATCCTTGGAGAAGGGTGCTGCGTAGGCCTTGTGTGTGGTTGGAGTATTGATTTAAAATGCAGAATTTTGCCCTGATTGGTTTAATGTTAAGGCAATAGTTTTAGTAAAGTACATACTTTAACCCTATTCCTATAAATAGTTTATTTAGGGAATATGGGGATAAGGTAATCTCTTTGTTTTCTATGATATACTTATTCGAATTAGCATAGTCCCATCGAAACTTAACTAATGCATATAGAGATAGCCGATTGTTATATTTGTACTCATTATAAACAGCAAACATGGTATAAGCAATAAATGACTGATTCAATTTTATCTGTGAGCTATTGGCAAGAATAGTACTATCTATTTTTGAATCTTCAATTTTATTAACATCATCTAAATTGAAAGAATGAAATAAGTAACCTCCACCAACACTAAGGCTTAGCTCATATTTATCTTCCTCAATAAGTAAATAATCCATACTGCCTCCCAAACCATAGGATTGAATCTTAATATTTGAGTTTTGACCTTTAATATCATAGAAACCATTTAATACGGCTGACATCTCAGCTGTAAAATAATAGGCAGGAATTGACAAATCCAAACCATAACCAATATTTGATACCTCATAAATGCTGTTAGCTGACAAGCTTTGCTCGAAAGAGCTGTTGTTACTTAGGCTTGATAAACCTGCAGAAAACAAAATCTTGTCAAATCCTAAACCCACATTTTGCGCAGACGAATTAAAAGCCATGGCTAGCAGAAAACTAAAGAATACCAATTTCATATTTATCGCTATCTTTTTCATATTTATTACTTTGTACTTAGGTAATTATCAAATTGTTTTACCTGTTAATTTAGAGAATAATAAGGTCGATAGTTGAAATCCTGGAGCTACTCCTGGGCTACCTATTGTTGCATTGGCAAGATAAAGGTTTTGAATACTTGAAACATTATAAATTGCTTTTGATAGATTTTCGAAATTGCCTCTTTTTCCATAAACATTGCCTTTTTCGGCATTCAATTGCGTATGTAAATCATAGGGTGTATATAGCGTAACCGACTTAATATGACTCCTTATTTCAGGAAAAATAGTTTCATCTAGCTTGTTTAAGATTAATTCCCAAATAGTTTCTTTAAAAGCATCATATGCTCCTTCACCCTTTTCAAAATACAACTTCGATTGGTCAAAACTGCCGGGTGCAAAAATAATTAGCGACTCATTGTCTTTTTGATCAGAAGGAGCTCCAATACATAGCATTTCAGGGGGTTCAAGCATATTAGGATTTACAAAATTTACTTCATTGTCACCATGCTGCCACCAATAATTTTTCCCCTTCAGCTCTTTTTTAGCTGTTGCATAGTCTTTCAATTCGATAAAGCAGCTAATAAGTGAATTTGAAGGCTCATAGTCTAAAGCCTGCTTGTTGCACTTATCTAATAAGTGGCATGTTAGCTTAGGTGAAATATTGCTTATTACTATATCTACAGGATAGTTATCGTTACGAGTGTTAGTTAAAGAAACTACCTTCTTCTTTTCTGAGTTTATTTTTGAGATACTATTATTGAGGTATAATTTACCACCATTATCACGAATTGAATTTACCAAGCCGTTTATTAAGGAGCTGAATCCATTTTTTGGAATGTACGCCCCTTTATGATAATAGCCTATAGCCGCAGCGTAGATCCCAAGAGAAACTGTAGATTCATTTTCAGCAAATATCCCTCCATTGCCATAAAGCAGCCTTCTTGTGG
This sequence comes from Bacteroidales bacterium, assembly GCA_023146135.1. Classification (GTDB taxonomy): domain Bacteria; phylum Bacteroidota; class Bacteroidia; order Bacteroidales; family UBA1556; genus UBA6267. The sequence goes on along the minus strand of JAGLCR010000026.1, from coordinate 34,753 downwards.
CTTGTGATATATTGCAATAATCAAATAAATCGCTGAGCGACCATTTGCCCATTTTATTGGCAATTAATTTTGATTTATTACTAATCTTTGATGTGGCGAATATTTTCATCTTCATGCTCGAGTAGTCTTCAATATAGAGCAACTCATCACTTATATATTTAGTAACTATAAATAAATGATTTAGATAATAGAAAAAGTCGGTAATTTCTTTCTTCTCCTTGGGTCTAATATCAATTAGTTTGTTTCTATAGTTGTCAAGCCCCATGGGAATTACGACTTTAGCATTGTTGCCTACGAAATAGTTTTCAAAAGAGTCCTTATTCATCAACTCGAAAGGTATTTTATCATCGAGATCAAGGTATTTCAAAACTCGATTTCCGATCTCTCCCTCACCGAAATCCCAAATATATTGAGGGCCTGCAGAAAATTTATTATTGTTAATGTTTAAGACCCTTGCATGTCCACCAAAATATTCAGGGTTCGATTCGAAAACAATAACTCGATAACCGTATTTTGCTAATAATGCAGCTATTGTCAATCCAGTAATTCCTGACCCAATAATACCGATGGCGGTATCTTTGATTGTTTTGGAGTGTTTAGAATTAGTGATTAATTGTACATTTCGAAATGGATTACATGCGTAAAATGTAATTCCTAGAAAAGCCAAACTACTGGTTTTTATAAAGTCTCTTCTTTTCATGTCAGCTTATCGATGTATAAATTTAGCATCAGGTATTATCTAACGGTAAAGATAGTGATTTTTACAGATTTTTGTGCTTTTATCCCCAAGCTCCATTCTAAAAAAACTATTTTTGCTCCCTCATGACCGAAAGACTCAAAGCCCATATTTCCTTACTTATTGCCACCCTTTTGTTTGGTGGTAACTATTGGGTATCCAAAATTTTGGTTGATATATTAAGTCCTAATCAGCTGGTCTTTTTTCGCACCTTGGGAGCCGCAGCCCTTTTTGCTTTTGTCTATTTTTTAGGCAATCGTCCCAAGCTGAATAAGAGTGAATTGCTTCGATTATTCGTGGCTGGAATATTTGGAATAGTGCTAAATCAAATTCTGTTTTTCAGCGGCTTACAATATACCACACCTGTTGATACGGCTATTATTCATGTTTCAAATCCTATTATAGTCTTGGTTTTAAGCCTGGTATTTCTACACACAAAACTTTCGTGGTGGAAAATTGCTGGTATTTTTATTGGCGCCATAGGAGCTTCTATTTTGGTATTATACCAAAAAGATTTTCAATTCAACCCTCAAACCATCAAAGGGAATTTGATGATTCTTGGAAACACCACTGCCTACGCCATATTTTTGGTAATAATGAAACCCATCCTCAAAAAGTACGACACCATTACTACCATGTTTTGGGTGTATATTTTTGCCACAATAATGATTGTACCCTATACCCTGCACGATGTTCAAGCTATTGATTGGCAAGCCCTTTGGGGATGGCCCATGCTTTCACTTTTCTATATTATTGTACTGGTTACCTTTGGCGCTTATTTTTTAATCATCTATTCCTTGGGGCGCTTAAGTGCTCCAGTGGTAAGCTTTTATATTTACCTTCAACCCTTAATAGCTGCTATTATTGCCACTATAATTGGTGTGCAAAGTTTAAACTGGGTAAATGGCTTGGCTGCGAGTTTAATATTTTTGGGTGTCTATTTTGTGAATCGCCCTACCAAACCAGCTACGCTTTAGTGTCCTATAAATACATCATATAGAGCTCGATGTTTATCCATAAATATAAATGGTACTCAATAATAAATTGGCTAACTTTACACGATACATTTTAACTTTATAAATATACCTTCGCTATGCGTAAATTACCTTTCTTTTTAGCCTTTGTCGTAATATCCTTAATCTTTAGTTCTTGTAGTAATAAGGAAGAAAAGGTAACAGTAGATATTAAACCCGGTTTCGAGAATTATATCTCTAGTTTTACCTCAGGCACACAGCTTAGTCGTAGGACCTCATTCATTATTAAGCTTCAGCAATCGGCAAACGACAGCATCATTGCAGGGCAAGAAGTAAAAGAGCTTGCCTTCGAAATCAATCCTCAAGTAAAGGGAAAAGTAATTTGGATAAATAGCCGTAGCTTGGAGTTTATCCCAGACCAAGCGCTCAAAAGTGGGAGTGTATATGGTATCAAATTTCATCTGAAAAATTTTATCAATGTGCCCGATGAATTTTCGGTTTTGGAATACCAAATTCGTACTGTTGATCAAGCTTATCGATATATAGACAATGGCTTAAGTACTTACGAAAGTAATATGCTGTTGCTTAAATATGAAGGAAAAATTATTACTGCCGACTGGGCTGAAAGTAAGCGTGTGGAAGAAATGATTACAGCTAAATTCAGCAAAAACTCATCAACAATTTTATGGAAACATGAGCCTGGGGGCAAAAATCATTATTTTTATATTGATAGTTTGGAGCGTAGTGAAAGTGCTAAGAAACTTAATATTTTTATTGATGCTAGTTCAATTGGTGTAGAAAGCAAAGAAGATTATAGTCAGAAAATACCTGGCCTTAAAGATTTTGAAGTATTGCAAGTGCAAGCTTATAACGAAAATGTACAGTATGTATTGGTTAGTTTTTCGGACCCTTTAGAATTAGATCAAAACCTTAAAGGTTTTTTATATTTTAAGGACGATAATTACCCCTCCTATGTGATTGATGGTAATAGAATCAAGGTGTTTACATCTAAAAAACTTGAGGGTGAGCAACAGCTACATATTGCGCCGGGAATTAGAAATGCCCTAGGGTATAAATTTCAAACTAAGAGCATCTTCCCCATTTCATTCGAAAGCAACAAACCGGCATTAGAAATTTTAGGCCAAGGGGTAATTATTCCCTCATCTAAAGGTTTGATATTCCCATTTAAAGCAGTAAGTGTGAAAATGGTGGACCTGAAAATCATTCAGATTTATGAAGATAATGTATTGAATTTCTTGCAGGGCAATAGCTTTAGTTCGAGTAATGACATTCGCCTAGCGGGTCGTTTAATTGCACAAAAGCGACTTGATTTAAGCAAAATGTTACAGGCCGACCTCAACAAATGGAATACCTATAAAATTGATTTGGCCGACTATATTACGTTGCAAGCCGGAGCTATTTATCGAGTCACTATCAGCTTTCGCCCGGCATACTCTATATACCCATGCGATAGCAATAAGGCTGTGTTGCAATCGGATGCTGAATATGAAGAGTCGGTTCGCAAAAACATGAAGTCCTATGATGAAAATCGCTATTACTACGGCGGTGATGATTATAGTTATTACTATGATGATTACGACTACCGTCAACGCGGGAACCCATGTAATTCTAATTATTATCGATCTAATTATGACAAGCGAATTATTTCACAAAATCTTTATGCATCCAATTTTGGTGTATCGGTAAAAGGCACGCCCAATAATAAGTATGTGGTGGCGGTTTCTGACCTAAATTCCACCGACCCAGTAAAGGGCGTAAAGGTGGTGTTTTACAATTTGCAAAAACAAATTATTGGTGAAGGAAAAACCAATGACTTGGGAATTAGTATTGAGCAATTATCGGCCAAGCCCTATTTTGTGGTGGCACAAAAAGGAAAAGAGCGTGGATATGTGCGACTGAATAATAATGCAGCACTATCAATGAGTAATTTCAATGTTTCGGGAATGCATGTTCAGCAAGGCCTAAAAGCGTATCTTTATGGTGAGCGAGATGTATGGCGCCCAGGAGATAATATCTACCTTACTTTGATTTTGGAGGATCTTAAAAATCGTCTTCCTGCCGATCACCCCATTATATTCGACTTGATAAATCCCATGGGACAAACCATGATTCATCAGATTAATAAAAGTGGCGACAATGGTTTTTACTCCTTCCATGTAAAAACCGAGCGCAATGCCCCTACCGGAAATTGGACTGCTCGAGTGAAAGTGGGTGGTGCTGTTTTTAGTCGTACCATACGTATCGAAACCATTAAGCCCAACCGTATTAAAGCAAAAATTGATTTTAAGAATAAGGTGCTTACCCAAAAGCAGCTCCGTTCTCCTTTGAAGATAAATGCCAATTGGCTACATGGTTCTCCGGCAAAAGACCTGGACATAAAGGTTTTACTAAACTTACGACCAGCAACTACTACTTTTAAGGAATTTGATAATTATAGTTTTCTTTTTCCAAACTCCCAATTTAAGAGTGAGGAAGTTGAGGTTTATAAGGGTACACTTGATAAGGAAGGAAAAACCAAGTTCAATTTACGAATTTCAGTCCCCAATGCACCAGGAATGCTAAATGCCAATTTTGTTACCCGTGTTTTTGAAAAGGGTGGTGATTTTAGTATTCTTACGCAAAAGGTAAAATACTCTCCTTATGAGTCGTATGTGGGAGTAAAAATGAATACAAATGGCCGTAATGGGTGGTATAAAACAGATACTAAATACCAAGTAAGTTTGGCTAGTGTAGACGAAAATGGCAAGCCAGTTAAGCGCAATGCAATTAAAGTAAAAATGTATAAAATAAGTTGGCGATGGTGGTGGAATTCATATGACGATAACTTGGCCTCCTATATTGGTAGTAACTCACGCCGTGCTATTAGCACTCAGTATGTAAATACTAAAACAAACGGAAAAGGGAGCTTTGAAGTAAAAATTAATTATCATGACTATGATGATAACGGACGTTATTTGATAGTAGCTGAGGATCCTATTAGCGGTCACAAAACAGGAATGATCGTATATTTCTCGAAATGGTATGGTCGTATAGGTGGGGGTGCCGATGGAGCAAACATACTGAGTTTTGATACCGATAAAGATAAATACAAAGTAGGTGAAACTGTTAAGGTTTCTATTCCCACATCTAAAAATGGTCGTGCCTTGGTTAGTATAGAAAGCGGGTCTGATATTGTGGATATATTTTGGGTAAAGACCCAAGAGAATGAAACACAATTTAGTTTCCCTGTTACTAAACAAATGGCTCCCAATGTGTATATTAATATTAGTTTGATACAGCCACATGCACAAACTATAAACGACAATCCTATTCGAATGTATGGTGTAATACCGATTAAGGTATTGGATCCAAATACTAAATTGGAGCCCCAAATAGGAGTGGCAAAAAGCTTAAAACCAGAAAAGGAATTTGAAGTGGCTGTGAGTGAAAAAAGTGGCAAAGCCATGACCTATACATTAGCTATAGTGGACGAAGGTTTATTAGACATTACAAATTTCAAAACGCCAAATCCATGGGCTCGATTTTATGCACGAGTGGCCTTAGCCATTCGCTCATGGGATATTTACGATTTTGTTGTGGGAGCTTACGGGGCACGTCTCGAAAAAGCATTTGCCATTGGTGGTGATGGTAGTGCACCTGATCCATCAAAGAATAAGGCCAACAGATTTAAGCCTGTGGTATTGTTTGCAGGGCCTTTTACCATAGACAAAGGTGAAACACAAAAGCATAAATTTATGATGCCAAATTATATTGGTTCAGTACGTATTATGGTGGTTGCAGGAAACAATGGTGCCTATGGAAATGCAGACAAAGCGGTGCCTGTAAAAGAGGATTTGATGTTGCTGGCTACTTTGCCACGAGTGCTTGGCCCACAAGAGGAAGTGGTGCTTCCTGTTACGATTTTTGCCATGAGTAAAAAGGTGAAAAATGTAAAAGTAAGCTTGAAGACAAATGATATGCTTCAAATAGTTGGGTCAAATACACAAACCACCACCTTTAACAAAGAAGGTGATCAAATGGTTTATTTTCGATTGAAAGTAAATAAAAAATTGGGTAAAGCAACTGCTCGTATCGAAGCAGTAAGTGGTAGTATTAAGGCTCATTATGATATTGAGCTCAATGTACGTACACCCAATTTAGCAAGTATAAAAATTAAGGATAGTTTAGTTTCTAAAGGGGGTGAATGGAGTGTTGTTTATCAGCCAATGGGCATTAGTTCAACTAATTCAGTAGTACTTGAGGTGTCTGGAGTTCCTAGTATGGGATTGGACTTTCGATTAAAAGAGTTGATTGGGTATCCTCACGGCTGTATTGAGCAAACAACATCTAAAATTTTACCTCAGCTTTTCCTAAGCGACCTAGTGAATCTTAGTAATTATCAGAATCAAGAGGTAGAAAATAATGTGATGGAAGGAATTAACCGATTGCGAAGTTTCCAACTTAGAAACGGAGGGTTTTCCTATTGGCCAGGCAATTCTTATACGGATGAATGGGGTAGCACTTATGCCGGTCATTTATTGTTAATTGCCGAGCAAAAAGGATATCAGTTGCCTTCTCGCATGAAATCTAGTTGGATTTATTACCAGCGTACATCAGCGCAATCATGGGTAGATAGAGGTGTTTTTGGGAGTGAATTAAATCAGGCCTATCGACTTTATACCCTAGCATTGGCTGGCAAAGCTGAAATGGGAGCCATGAATAGAATGAGTCAGAAAGCAAACTTAAATAATCGTAGCCGTTTGATGCTTGCTTTGGCTTATGCACAAGTGGGACAGAATAAAATGGCTAAAAAATTGGTGTCAGAAAGCTCCCTTAAGAGTTTAAGTAATAAGGATTATTATCATGATAATACCTATGGTTCGGCCACCCGTGATATGGCAATTAACCTTATGTTACTTACTAAGTTAGGTGAAACAGACAAAGCTTTTCTTCTTGTAAAAACAATATCTCGAAAGTTGGATTCAGAAAGGTGGCTAAGCACACAAACCATGGCTTATAGTTTAATGGCAGTTAGTCAGTATTATGAGGGTCAAAAACCAGAGAGTGTTAAGTTTAGTTATACATGGAATGGTAAAAAAGAGTCATTTGATAGTCATAATTTTGTTTTTCAAACCAGTTTGCCCGATGCTGAAAAGAGCAAGAGTAAACTAAAATTCAAAAACGAAAGCAGTGGTTCATTATATGTTCGTTTAATCCAAAAAGGAGTTCCTGTGGAGGGTGAGGAAGAAAACCGCAGCGATAATTTGAAAATGAAACTTTTATATGTTGATATGGAAGGTAATGAAATTGACCCCACTCGTTTGGAACAAGGTACGGATTTCAAGGCGCTTGTTTATGTGACTAATCCGGGATATTATGGATATTATTCCAATATGGCACTTACCCAAATTTTTCCATCGGGTTGGGAAATAATCAATACACGACTTTTGGGTCAAAACAATGCAAGTTCGGCTGCCGATTATACTGATATACGTGACGATCGGGTGTATATATACTTTGGAATTCAAAAAAGTAGAACATTGAAGTATGTAGTACTATTAAATGCATCCTACGAAGGAAGTTTTTATAAGCCAGCAATAAACTGTAGTGCTATGTATGATAACTCTATTGGCGCGGTTAAGAAGGGTACTTGGGTGGAGGTTTTTAAGTAGTCCTTTGAATAAAAAACAGTATTTTTACTCGATACGAGGAACAAAAATGATAAAAAACAAAAAGCATGGTTAAGCAGGTTGTACTTGGAGTTGATATTGGTGGAACAAATACCACCTTTGCCCTGGTAGATAAGGAAGGGAGGATTAGTTTTAAAGATAATATTCCTACTAGACAGTATTCTGATGCTCGAAATTTGGTTCGGAAGATTAAGGAATCGCTTGGTGCAGAATTGTTAGCCAATGACCGGCTTATGGGAGTAGGCGTGGGTGCGCCAAATGGTAATTTCTATAATGGTACCATAGAATTTGCCCCCAACCTTCAATGGACGGGAATTATTCCCTTGGCGCGATATTTTCAAGAAGAATTTAAGGCGCCCTCATATCTTACCAATGATGCCAATGCCGCAGCGGTGGGTGAAATGATATTTGGAAACACCAAGAATATTAAGGACTTTATCATGGTAACATTGGGCACAGGACTAGGTAGTGGCATTGTTGTTAATGGTCAAATTTTGTATGGACATGATGGTTTTGCTGGAGAGTTGGGACACGTTATTGTGAAAGAAAATGGCAGACAGTGTGGCTGTGGTCGAAAAGGATGTTTAGAAACTTATGCTTCGGTTACAGGGATTAAAACAACCGTAGTCGAGTTATTAGAATCGAGCAATATAGAAAGTGAATTACGAGGTTTTAAAGTGGTAGATTTATCGGGTAAAATAATAGAGCAAGCTGCTGTTAACGGTGATGAGATTGCCCAAAAGGCTTTTGGAATTACGGGGGAGTATCTTGGTAAGGCATTGGCAAATATTATTGCCATTACGAGCCCTAAGGCTATTGTGTTGTTTGGTGGTTTAGCCCAATCGGGTGACTTGATTTTTAAACCCACAGAGTATTTTATGAATAAGAACCTATTAAAAATTTATGAGAAAAAGGTGAAGCTTATCCCATCGGCATTAAAGTCTAATGAAGCGGCTTTATTGGGAGCTGCGGCTTTAGCTTGGAAAGAAACTGCTAATAAGTAAGTTTTTAAACTTAATAAAATGACATAAAAAAAGCCACAAGGAATTTCCTTGTGGCTTTTCTATAAATATTCGTAGCACTATAATGCTTTTACAATCTTAAAAGTATCACGAGCAATTACTAATTCCTCATCAGTAGGCACAATCCAAGCTTTCACTTTTGACGAATCTTTAGTGATATCTGTTTCTTTACCTCTCACGCCACTATTCTTATTATCATCAAATTCTAATCCGAGATACTCGAAGTTCGACAATATATTTTTACGTGTTGCATCGGCATTTTCTCCAATTCCACCAGTTAAAACGATCACATCAACACCACCCATAGCGGCAGTATAAGATCCAATATATTTTATGATACGATATTCGTACATGTCTAAAGCAAGTTTAGCACGCTCATTTCCAGCCTCTGCAGCCTCTTCTACTTCTCTCATATCTGATGATACACCAGAAATTCCAAGAACTCCACTATGCTTATTAAGTAGTGTGTTAGTAGCACCAAGCCCAATAACTTCTTTACCCATAATAAAGGTTAGGGCGCCAACGTCTAAATCTCCAGTACGTGTTCCCATCATAAGACCTTCCACAGGAGTTAATCCCATGCTTGTATCCACCGATTTGCCATGTTTTATTGCGGCAATAGATGCGCCATTACCTAAATGACAACTGATAATTTTCAGGTCTTTAATATCCTTATTCATTAAATCGGCCACGCGTTGTGAAACATAGCGGTGACTTGTACCATGGAAGCCATATCGACGAATTCCATATTTAGTATAAAGAGAGTAAGGTAGGGCATACATATAAGAATGTGGCTCCATTGTTTGGTGAAATGCCGTATCGAAAACCCCCACTTGAGGCACATTTGGCATCAAACTCGAAACTGCATATATTCCTTTAAGATTTGGAGGGTTATGCAAGGGGGCTAACTCAATAAGCTCTTCCATTTTGGCAACCATTTCGTCGGTAATCATTACACTACCATTAAATGCCTCACCTCCATGTACCACACGGTGACCCACAGCATCGATATCATCTAAGCAGCTTATACTTCCATGTTTTTCACTCATTAATACACCCAGAACATATTCTATACCTCCTTGATGATCATATATGTTTCCTTCAAGCTTAACTTTATCGCCATCGATTCGCTCATTCTTTAAGTATGAACCGTTTAAGCCAATTTTATCAACTAATCCTTTGGCCAAAACATCTTTTGTCTCCATATTAAATAACTGATATTTAATAGAAGAACTACCGCTATTTATTACTAATATTTTCATTGTTAAAATAGTTTTTGTTCGTGACCTAATTGAAATACTGATCCATTTTTTTCTACTTTTTTACCATTATCATAATAATAAAAACCTTCGCCACTTTTGCGTCCAAGCATTCCTGCACGCACCATACGACGAATCAAAGGAGAGGTTTTGTAACGAACATCACCATACTCATTATATAGCCCTTCCATCCACTTAGTTAACTTGTCAAGACCAATACGATCGGCCAATGAGAAAGGCCCACGTAACATTCCGTAGCCTACCTTCATTGTTTTATCAATTTCAGCTACTGTGCTTACTCCTTCCATCAACAATTCGCAGGCTTCATTAATCATCGGAACAATTAATCGGGTGCTAATATTTCCAGGCGATCCATAAACTTTAATAATGTCTTTTCCAAGCATTCGAGTAAAGCGTTGAATCTTTTTAATAGCCTCCTCGCTGGTATTTATACAACGATTTACTTCAATTATTTTTGTGGTGAGCACTGGTGAGATAAAATGCACACCAATTGCACGGCAAGGTCGTTTTAGTACTACCGCCAAATCAGATATTACAATTGTAGATGCATTGGATACAATAAGGCAATCATCAGAAACTACTCGTTCAATTTTTTGAAATACATCTTTACGAGTGGGCTGATTAGGCACCCATTTTTTAGTGTTTATTGCTTCAATTACAAGAGTGCAATCAGCAATATCATCATAATTTGTGGTGCCTGTAATACGGGACATAATTGCTCGTTTATCTCCAGCAGTTAGTCCCCAATGACTTATTGCATCGTCAATTTGGGCTTCCATTTTTCGAATAGCGTTGGCAATTCTATAATCTGATAATTCAACAAAAGTAACTTCAATACCACTTTTGCTGATAAGAATAGCGATTTCTTGACCCATTGATCCACAGCCAACTAAGCCAGCTTTTACGCCACCATCTTGATTCTGAACACTCTTGCTTAGAGCATAGTCTTCTAATTTTTCACTCATCATATATATTATTAGGTTTTTATTAGGCTTTTTCTTGTGCTTGATTGGCAGTAATAGCAACCAAGTTTACGATGTCGTCCACAGAACAACCACGTGATAAGTCATTAATTGGTGCAGCCATTCCTTGCAGTACTGGGCCAATTGCCTGGGCTCCAGCAAGACGTTGAACAAGCTTATAACCAATATTTCCTGCATCTAATGTTGGGAATACTAATACATTAGCTAATCCAGCAACTTTACTGTCTGGGGCTTTCTTGCGCCCAACCGATTCCACTATAGCAGCATCAAGTTGAATTTCGCCATCGATTGCTAATTCTGGGTCCATTTCCTTAGCCAGCTTTGTGGCTTCGATAACCTTATCCACATCTTCATGTTTACCACTTCCCATGGTGCTGAAGCTTAGCATGGCTACTTTGGGATCTATTTTGGCAATATTTTTTGCGGTTTGAGCTGTTGCTACTGCTATTTCAGCTAATTGTTTGGCATTTGGATTTGGATTTACTGCACAGTCTGCAAAAACCAATATTCCATCATCGCCGTAAGTTTGATCTTCTACAATCATTATAAATGCCCCCGAAACAACACTGCTGTTAGCTGCTGTTTTTACTATTTGAAATGCAGGGCGTAAAACGTTGCCAGTAGCATTTTCAGAACCAGCAACCTCACCATCTGCATAACCTGCTTTTATCAATAATGGAGCTAAGTATAAGGAGTTGTTTACCAGCTCATCCGCTTGTTCTAATGTAAGGCCTTTTCCTTTTCGAATATCATATAAAAGGTCTTTCATTTCCTTACGTCTTGGATGGTCTAGAGGGTTGATTATCTCAGCCTTCTGAATACCATTAAGCCCAAATTCTTTAACCTTACGGGAAATAACTTTAGGGTCTCCAATCAGAATAATTTTTGCAATTTTTGCATTCAAAATAACGTCAGCTGCTTTTAACATACGGTCTGCATCACCTTCAGGCAGTACAATAGTTTTCTCTAGCTTTCGCGCATTGCGAATAATATCTTGTAATAATCCCATTTTATAGATGTTTCAAATTTGTGCAAAAGTAAAGTTTATTACTACACAAATAAAATTTTAACAATAATTATTGTTATTGTTGTTTTGCTTGAATATCATTGGGTTAGATACGCATTATGCATATATAAAATGGTTATAAATAGGAGAATAATAGGGGAGTATTAATTTTGCTTATAATGCTTAACGAGTAGTAAAAACTCACGTATTTCATGGTGTTTAGCTTTGAGACGCATTTTGTGGGGAAAAAACTCCCAACTGCCTTGAGGCATTAGTAATAGTCCAATTATTATTAAGCTGATTGTTAAAAGATGAACCGCTCCATGATTCCATTCCATATTCCAAAAACTGATGCCTGCAACAAACATAATAAAACCAAACAAAAACCACTTGATCATTTGCTTTCGCAATACCACATGTGTTAGCTCAGCTTCCTTTTGCTCCTCTTTGAGCTGTGCTATATACTGTTCAATATCTTCTCTAAAATCAAAGTCGGAGCAGCTTTCCGTAATTTCTCCCCGCTCGTTAGTTAAGCTACAGAGAGTTCCTACGCTATCAACATATTTGCGTTTTTGACAGAGAATACAATGTTTTACCGAACGAATATCTTTGATTTCCATAATAATGGGATTACTTTGTACAAAGGTAGCTTTTTTTGGATAGCTAAGCATATTCAAATAATCTAATTCGAATTAGATGCATTTTTACTTAAATTTGCTGCCAAACAATCGCACATTATCAAGTATGAGTAATATCAAGAAATATCTTTCCATGGTAAAATTTAGTCACAGCATTTTTGCTATGCCTTTTGCAATTCTTGGTTTTTTTCTTGGCATTAAACTTAATCCAGAGATCGTATTTGACTATACTATTTTAATATATATTGTTCTTGCCATGGTTTTTGCGCGAAATGCTGCCATGGGTTTCAATCGCTATTTGGACCGAAATATAGATAAAATAAACCCTCGAACTGCACAACGTGAAGTTGCCGCGGGAGTGATTAGTTCAAAAAAAGCATTGGCCTTTGTTATTATAAACTCTTTACTCTTTATTGGAGTAAGTGGCTTAATTAATATGCTCACTTTGTTTCTTAGCCCTGTGGCATTATTAGTGATTTTAGGATATAGCTATACCAAGCGATTTACTCCTCTTTGTCATCTTGTGCTAGGTGCTGGATTGGCTCTTGCACCGATTGGAGCTTATATTTCAGTTACAGCAGAGTTTAATAGTATTATTCCCATTATATTCTCCTTTATTGTTTTGTTTTGGACTGCTGGATTTGATATTATATATGCCCTACAGGATGAATCATTCGATAAAACTAATAAATTACACTCTATACCGTCTTTGTTGGGAAAAAATAGAGCGCTATTTATTTCAAAGATACTCCATTTGCTCGCAGCCGTATTAGTACTAATTAATGGGTATTTATTGGGAGGTCAGTTTTGGTATTGGATGGCATCAGGGATATTTATTGGTTTATTATTTAGCCAGCATCGTATTGTTAAACCCAACGATTTAAGCAAAGTAAATATGGCTTTTTTTACGATGAACGGTGTTGCAAGTATTATTTTTGCTACTTTGGTAATTATTTCTTTATATCAATAGTTTTAAGATGATTAACGTTTTTAAATTTGGAGGTGCCTCAGTAGATTCAGCAGAAGCTGTGCAGAATGTAGCACGTATTCTTCAGAATCAGGCAAGTGGAAAAACTTTGATAGTACTATCGGCCATGGGGAAAATGACCAATGCACTGGAGTTATTGGCCGATTCCTACTTTAATCAAATGAAATCCACCTTTGCATTATTTAATGATATAAAAACATTTCATTATGAAACCGCTAAGGATTTATTTGAGCATACTGATTGCCCTATATTTGCGGATCTAGATCAGGTATTTGATGACCTGGCCTCCATGATAGCTGAAGTCCCAAACGAAGATTTTAATTTGGAGTATGATCGTATCGTTTCCTTTGGAGAGCTGTTGTCCACAAAAATTCTTTTTCATTATTTACGTGCTCATGAGTTTTCAATTGCTTGGGCCGATGCACGTGATATGATTGAAACCAATAGCGATTATCGTAATGCTTTAGTAGATTGGACAAAAAGCCCTGATATAATAAAACAGCATTGCGAAGGACTATTTAGCAATTATGATTTTGTGATAAGTCAAGGATTTATTGCGCGCACAAAGGAAGGAAATACCAGTACTTTAGGTCGTGAGGGCTCTGATTTTTCAGCCGCTATATTTGCCTATGCGCTTGATGCCGAAGGATTGACAATTTGGAAGGATGTTCCTGGCTTGCTAAATGCTGATCCAAAGTTTTTTGAGAACACTCAGAAGCTTGATAAGGTTTCGTTCAAAGAAACCATCGAATTGGCCTATTATGGCGCAAGTATTATACATCCAAAGACAATTAAGCCACTTCAAAATAAAAATATTCCACTGTATATTAAATCTTTTGTTAGCCCTGATTCAAAGGGATCAGTTATTCAGGCCGATACTTTTAATGATCAATTAATACCTTCATATATTTTCAAAAAAAATCAAGTATTAATTAGTATTTCACCTCGCGATTTTTCCTTTATCGCCGAAAGTAATTTGGCCAAGATATTTTTGCAAATGACTAACTATAGCTTGAAAGCCAATTTAATGCAAAATTCGGCTATTTCCTTTTCCATATGTATTGACGAAGGCGGGGAGGATATGATTGGGTTTATTCAAGAGATGCAAAATGACTATAAAGTGCGGTATAATCGTAATATGGAATTGATTACTATTCGTCATTATAATCAACAGATTATTGATGATTTGATTGGAGATCGTAAGGTATATTTGGAACAAAAAAATAGATCTACTATTCAGCTATTGGTTCGATAAACCATTTCTAATTTTTTGTTTTCTGAAATAGACATATCATAAGTCAAAAATTAAGTACGCTTTAGTATTAAGAGCTAGAGCCCAATTGATCACCCATCAAAATAGCTGTTTCAATTCCTTTTTGTGTATTTTCCAAAAGGTCTTGGTCAATAATTATTCTTCCTTTTTCAAATAGTAGAATAACTGTGGAGCCTCCAAATTTGAAATAACCTTTTTCTTGCCCTTTAATCACATTCTCATTTTCATAGGTTTGTATAATAGATCCCACCATGGTGGCCCCAACTTCAGAATACATATAGTCTCCAATTATGGTATTATTAATTATTACATACTCCCTTTTATTCATGCATATAAGCTCAATTTTTTTACGAAGTGCAATGGGAGAAACGGAGTATAAATCACCACTTATCTGAGCTTTTGATTGAATTGTACCTGAGGTGGGAAAATGAAATCGGTGATAGTCGGTGGGGCAAAGTCGCACAATTACCAAGCTTCCACCAGTAAATTGTTTTGTTAGTAACGAATCATGTAAGTATTCTGCTAAGTTAAACTTATATCCCTTTACTATAAAATCTTGTTTATCAATATTGTCATAAGCAAGCAACTTGCCATCAGCGGGCGAAATAATGATAGTACTATCGCCGCTAATAGGGCGGGCCGTAGGCTTTAGCTTTCGATAAAAAAAATCGTTGAATGATAGAAATTCCTGTTTTTGTGCAATGCTCAAATCAATATTATACTCTTTTACAAAAGCATTCACTTTTTTTGCCGACTCAGGCAAATCCATTCTATCTCCATACCAATCTGAAAGAGCTTTACGTTTTACAAAAGCCTGTAAGGAGAGTTCGCCAATTGGATTATTATACAACCAATTAAGCCAATATTCGCCAGGTACTTTTTCTATTTTAAGCTCGCCATCGACTCTATCAATATACTGAATGGGCTCAGCATTATGAAATGGATATAGAAAAACCCCAAGGAGTATGACTAGAATAAATAATAATCTCTTTTTTTTGTTCATGTGGCAAAGGTCGGTTTTTTTCCAATAAATCTATTGTTTGTGTTTGTATCTTTGTCAATCATAAAAAATGTAGCAGTATGAAAACAATGAAAGTAAGTATTGATAATATTCAGAGCTTTGTTAGTAAGGATGAAATTAGTAAATTTCAATCTGAAATAAATCAACACCACCAATCTATAATAGATAGAACGGGCCAAGGGAAAGATTTTTTAGGCTGGTTTACATTACCTTCAGAAATTACAGAAGCGCATTTGACAGATATTGAGCAAACGGCCTTATCGATTCGTTCTAAAGTAAATTATTTGGTAGTAATTGGAATAGGTGGTTCTTACCTAGGAGCAAAGGCTGTGGTAGAGGCATTGAAAAACAGCTTTAGTGATTTTCAACAAAGCAATGAAACCAAGATTTTGTATGCTGGTCAGAATTTAAGCGAAGATTATTTATCAGAATTATTAACATTTTTGGATGATAAAAAATATGCTATTTGTGTGATTTCCAAATCGGGAACAACCACTGAGCCTGCTGTTGCCTTTCGATTATTAAAGAATCATTTAGAAAGCAAAGTTGGTAAGGAGGCTGCCAAAAAATTAATTATAGCAATTACTGATAAAGAGCGAGGTGCATTAAAAATATTGGCTGAGCAAGAAAACTATAAAACCTACGAGGTTCCTGATGATGTGGGAGGTCGATATTCCGTATTAACCCCTGTTGGATTATTGCCCATTGCTGTTGCTGGTTTTGATATTAGAGCTTTAGTGCAAGGAGCTCGTGATATGAAAGATTATTGTTTGAATGATACGTCGATGGATCGAAATCCAGCAGCACTTTATGCCGCTTCACGAAATGCGCTTTTGCAAAAGGGATTTGATATTGAGATGCTTATAAACTTCAGCCCCAAGTTGATGTATTTCACCGAATGGTGGAAGCAGCTGTATGGTGAAAGCGAAGGAAAGGAGCAAAAAGGTATTTTCCCGGCAGGGGCAAATTTTACTACCGATTTGCATTCCATGGGGCAATATATTCAAGAGGGTAGGAGAGTAATCTTTGAGACTTTAATTTCTGTGGAAAAAGCCCAAAGTTCGATACTGGTACCCGAAGATGAGCAAAACCTTGATGGGCTTAATTATTTGGCTGGCAAGCATATTGAATATGTAAATGAGATGGCTGAAAAGGGAACTACATTGGCCCATTTGGATGGTGGTGTACCTAATATCAAAATCAGTATAGAGCAAATTGATGAGTACAATTTGGGGCAGTTAATTTATTTTTTCGAATTAGCATGTGCCTACAGTGGTTATATTTTGGGAGTAAATCCATTTGACCAGCCAGGTGTGGAGGCATACAAAAAGAATATGTTTGCATTATTACGTAAACCGGGTCACGAGGCGGATAGTGCGGAAATATATAAGCGTTTTTAGTTATCACCACACACTACGCTAACGGACAAAACTTATGACTCTGCTTAACAAAAATCTTTTGATTGAAACTATTCAAGTGCCTATGCTTGAAAAGGGAGTACGTTTGTCTGATTTGTCCAATTCCTATTTTCGAAGTATAAATTCACGAAAGGCATTTAAGAATGCGGTAAAAAAGGGTTTGATTTATATAAATGATAAGCGTGGTTTTACGGCTGATTATATTTTTGGTGGTGAAAAAATTGATGTTTTTGAGGATCAAAATAAAGCATTGCCACCAACTATTGACCTAGCTATAGAAGTACTATATGAAGATGATTATTTAGCTGTAGTAATTAAGCCCGCCGGAATTGAAGTTAGTGGTAATAAAAGATGGACTTTAGAGCATGCACTGTCACACAATTTGAAGCCAAGCGACCAGCCTGATTCCACTGTACCTGAGCCTATTCATAGGCTAGATTATCCTACTAGCGGCCTGTTATTGATTGGCAAAACCCGAAGTGTTATTATAAGTTTGAATAAGCTTTTTGAGGAACGAAAAGTTAAGAAAATATACCATGCCATTTGTATTGGCGAAATGGAGGGTGGAGCGATGATAGAGTCGGATATCGATGATAAAGAATCTAAATCTGAATATGAGGTATTAAAAAGGGTTGAATCTCCAAAATACACCTATTTGAATCTAGTGAAATTAATACCTTATACAGGTCGTAGACATCAATTGCGTAAGCACTTAGAGTCTATTGGAAATCCTATTTTTGGTGATTTATTGTATAGTAAGAAGGGATTAGAATTAAAGGGCAAAGGTCTTTACTTGCATGCTTCGAGTTTGGGATTTACACATCCTGTTTCCAATGAGAATCTTATAATAGAATGTGTTTTACCATCTAAATTTCGTAAGATATTTCCTTAATATTTTTTATCTTTACCCCCAATTCAAAAAATAAAAAACCATGGCCAAAACCAAAGCAAAAACAAGTTTTTTCTGTAAGAATTGTGGATCAGAATTCTCAAAATGGATGGGAAAATGTTCTGCATGTGGGGAGTGGAACACCATTACTGAAGAGGTGCTGCAAGTGGAAAGCAAAAAAGCTTGGAAGGACGATCAAGGCCCATCAAAAGCTCGAAAGCCACAAGCTGTTCGCAATATTAAATACCAAACAGAGAATCGTATTGATATGAAGAATGGTGAGCTAAATCGTGTTTTAGGTGGCGGATTAGTTCCTGGTTCCTTGGTGCTAGTAGGTGGTGAACCCGGTATTGGTAAGTCGACCTTAATTCTGCAAGTGGCCTTGCAAATGGTGGGACAGAGGATACTCTATGTGTCAGGTGAAGAAAGTGAACAGCAGATAAAAATGCGTGCTGAGCGCATCGGAATAAAAAATGAAGAATGTTTTATCCTTAACGAAACGAAAACATCAAATATATTTCAGCAGGTAAAAGAGGTGCAACCTAATATTTTAGTGATTGATTCCATTCAAACGCTACAAACCGACACCTTAGATTCCACAGCAGGAAGCATTTCTCAAATTCGTGAATGTGCTGGAGAACTCCAGCGTTATGCCAAAGAAACCAATACACCCGTTTTTTTAATTGGACATATTACTAAAGATGGAGCTATTGCAGGCCCCAAAATTTTGGAGCATATGGTAGATACCGTTTTGCAGTTTGAGGGCGATCGTAATTATGGTTATCGCATTCTGCGATCCAATAAAAACCGCTTTGGCTCCACTTCCGAATTGGGAATTTACGAAATGCTTAGCACAGGAATGCGTGAGGTGAGCAACCCCTCAGAGATACTTATTTCGCAACGCGAAGAGCAAACGAGTGGTGTTGCCATTGCTGCAACTATGGAAGGTGGGCGACCGATGTTGATTGAAGTGCAAGCATTAGCTAGCTCGGCTGTATATGGCACTCCACAGCGATCTGCAACTGGATTTGACGCACGTAGGCTCAATATGCTTTTGGCTGTTTTGGAAAAACGATCAGGCTTTAAGTTGGGAACAAAGGATGTGTTTTTGAATATCGCTGGCGGTCTTAAAGTGGACGACCCTGCCATTGATTTAGCCGTAGTTTGTGCTGTGCTTTCTTCCAATTATGATTTGACGATTAGCGAAAAGATTTGCTTCGCTGCAGAGGTTGGGCTCTCTGGTGAAATACGCTCAGTAAACCATCCTGACCAACGTATTCGTGAAGCAGAGAAATTAGGCTTTGAAAAAATCATTGTTTCCAAATACAACCTCAAAGGAATTCACCAAAAAGATTTTACCATTCGTATTGTAGGATTAAGTTCTTTGAAAGGGGTTTTTAAAGAGCTGTTTGGGAAATAATCCTATTTGAATTTAGTTAGATCACTACTGTCTTATTGTTTCCGCGGATTCTCGCAGATAGTCTTCCAACTTCGGACTTCCGTTTTCCAAGGCCTCAGAGCCTGTCGAAGAGCCATCTTCTGACTTCTAAGGCTCCTGAACTTGTCGAAGAGCCATCTTCCGTCTTCCAAGGTCCCAGAGCTTGTCGAAGGGCCATCCTTAGGCTCCCATCTTCTTCACATCAATCTTCTTCTCCACAGCAGCAACAGCATTATCCTTATTGTCAGCAAGAATTTGCAGCTCATTTACAAAACGCTCAATATCATCTTTATTAAAGCTCTTTTCCTCAGCGGCTTCTTCCAAACTTCCCCAAATAGGTTCGCCACACACAATGCAACGGATACCCTCTTTCATTAAATACTCTACAGATGCTGGAATTGTTTCAATCAATTCTTCGATGCTTATTTCTTTGGTAATTTTCATGTTTTATGCCTTTTAATTTGGCACAAAATTAATGAAAAATTAAGAGTCTAAGTTTTCAAAATAAAAAGAAAGAATTCTGTTTATTTCTTTTTCGAAGAATCAAAGAAGCTAGGCGTAATTGTTAATATCGTATAAATCATATATTAAACGCCACTATTATCATACCAGCCTGACGCTAATTTTGTATCATTATTATAGGAAATGCCCAAATCAATAAACAGTCCGTTTTCTTTATTATGATAGCGATATAAAAGAGCATCATACGAAAGTCAGGTAGTCCACCAACCACGATGACTGAGTAGTCGAGATGCATTAGACCTCCACTCCTGACGACCAATTCGTAATGATGAATTTTCAGAAATATTTAATTGAACCCATGCCTCATAAACACCTAAAGCATAGGAGCTCCGTTGTAATCCTGTTACATTGTACATATCTTCAGGACCCCAAACACGAGCATCTTGAAGGGTGAATTTAATTTCATATTTATCCTTTTTATACTTCATGATAATACGGCTTCTTTGGTCTGCAGCAAATATTGGATCTATTTTTTTTGCAATTGGGTTACGATAGCCATGGTCTAGGGTAATACGAGTTCTAAAATAACCATCAACCTTCAACTGTGCCTTGATCTGAATAGCAATTAGAATGACAATACTAAAGAGTAAAACTTTTTTCATATTAATGGTTATTTAGTTGATTTATTACGACATCAAATCTAGTATTTTTAGTGTTAATTTCATAACATTAAAAATGATAAGATTCAGCTTTATTTCTTAAAGATATTTGTATATTCTAAATTAGAATGCAATATTTTAACACTCTTTTAAGTCAGTGGGACTGACAGTACTAAAAATACTTTTTGATACGCTGATATACAGGGTAATACAAACGTTAAAAATATTTAACAAATGTTGCTAGATATGTAAGAATTACTAAATTTGCAGTCCTTTCAATAGAGGGGTTTTATATAAAAAAACAATTAAAACATATAGCTATGAATAACGCAGTTTTTCAGTTCGCAATACCAGCCAACGAGCCGGTAAAGAGCTATGCTCCGGGTTCACCAGAGCGTATTGAGCTACAAGCCAAATTGGCTGAGCTAAAGAGTCAGGAAATAGAGATTCCTTTGATTATTGGTGGTAAAGAGGTGAAGACCGGAAATACCGCAACTGTAACCATGCCTACTGACCACGGTCATGTATTGGCAACTTATCATAAGGCTGGACCTAAAGAGGTTCAAATGGCTATTGATGCAGCATTGGCTGCTCAAAAGAAATGGTCGGAAATGCCTTGGGTTGAGCGCGCTTCTATTACTTTGAAAGCTGCTGAACTTATTGCTACAAAATATCGTGCGTTGATGAATGCTTCAACTATGCTTGGTCAAGGAAAAAATGCTTTCCAGGCTGAAATTGATGCAGCTTGCGAAACAGTAGATTTTTTACGTTTCAATGCAAGTTATGCTGGTCAGATTTATGCTGACCAACCAGCTTCAAGTGCTGGTGTAATTAACCGATTAGAGTATCGTCCATTGGAAGGTTTTATCTTTTCCTTAACTCCATTTAACTTTACCGCAATTGCAGCCAACTTAAATATGGCTCCTGTATTGATGGGTAATGTTACTGTTTGGAAACCAGCTACTACAGCTATTCTTTCAAACTACTACTTAATGAAAATTTTCAAAGAAGCAGGTGTTCCTGATGGAGTAATCAATTTTGTTCCAGGACCAGGTTCTGTAATCGGAAAAGAGATTTTTGATCACCGCGATTTTGCTGGAATTCACTTTACAGGTTCTACAAATACATTCCAACATTTTTGGAAAATTATTGGTGGAAACATTAAGAAATATCGTTCTTACCCACGTATCGTTGGTGAAACAGGTGGTAAAGACTTTATCTTTGCGCATAGTTCAGCTACTTCTAAACAATTGGCTACCGCAATTACTCGTGGTTCTTTCGAGTACCAAGGGCAAAAATGTTCGGCTTCTTCTCGTGCTTATGTTCCTAAGTCGCTTTGGGCTGATGTGAAATCATTCGTTGAGGCAGATTTGGCATCCATAAAAATGGGTGATGTTTCTGACTTTACTAATTTCCATAATGCGGTGATTGATGAGGCTGCTTTTGATAGCATCACTTCATACATTCAAATGGCAAAAGACAGCGATGTAGCTGAAGTAATTATGGGTGGTGGCACTGATAAATCGAAAGGTTATTTCGTAGAACCAACGGTTATCTTAACTACTGATCCTCATTTTGTAACTATGGAAGAAGAAATCTTCGGACCTGTGATTACCATCTACGTTTATGAAGATGATAAATATGCTGAGGCTTTGAAGCTTTGTGATGAGACTTCTCCATATGCATTGACAGGTGCAATTTTTGCACAAGATCGTGAGAAATTGTTGGAAGGATACGAAGCACTTCGTTATGCAGCAGGTAACTTCTACTTAAATGACAAGCCAACAGGAGCCGTTGTTGGACAACAGCCATTTGGTGGTGCTCGTGGTAGCGGAACAAATGATAAAGCAGGTAGCTATTTGAACCTAATTCGTTGGACAAATACACGTACTATCAAAGAAACTTTGGTAGCAGCTGAGGATTATCGTTATCCGTTTTTAGAGGCTGATAAATAGTATTTCGAAATTCTTGAAAAAGTATAAAGGAAATTTGATTTCCCTTTTGCTTTATCTTATAAATAAGCAGTTGCATTTGATTATGCAGCTGCTTTTTTTTGGTTTTAGGGAGATTTTGCTAAGTACATGACAAAAATATAGGATTATACTTTAAGCTTTTTAATTTGGCTAAAGCCCAGATAGTATTGCTTCATTAGGTGGGGCATTAATGCCCCACCTAATGAAATTACTATTATAGGGCTTTAGCCCAAAAGCATACACAACTAATTGATGTGAAACCAAATTTAACAATGAAACTAATTTTTGTCATGTACTAAGGAGATTTTGTATTGATTATTTGGTGCTTTGCTTCAAATTATTATACTGACGCAGATCTTTATGATTTTTATGATCCTTTCTTTATGACACTGCGTGTCAATCAGAAATATTTTTGACTCTGATTTAGGCTGATTTGGGCTGATTTTTCGCTTCGCTTCAAATTATTCTTTTGACGCAGATTACTATGATTAATTATGATTTCTTTGTTCAATATTTTCCACAGGAAAATATTGAACAAAATTAGTTTAGATTATAAAAATCAGGGTCATAAAAAAGACCGCATAAAGCACAGTTTTAAAAAGCTCAAATCAAGCTATTATCAATCCCAACAATTCATTTTTACACAATGTTTCTGGCTGCTGTTATATTTTAATAATTTTTTACGATTGTCTAATATTTTTAACGAATTTTGCGGCTATATTTTAGGGGTAAATCAAATAGTCTCCTAATAAAAATATAAAACGAATTAGTAGATGTGATTCATAAATTAGATCTACTATAACATATTAAAAACGTTGAAATTTTAATAGATATGATGGACATCAAAAAAGCAATGGAAACCTTAGGTGTAACCGATGGTGTAAACCAAGGTGTTTCAACCGGCGCAAAATGGTTTGATAGCGAAGGAGCTATTACTTCTTCTTTCTCACCAATTGACGGTAAAGAAATTGGCAAAGTAAAGAATGGTACTTTGGACGATTACGAAATGGTAATTAAAAAAGCACAAGAGGCTTTTCAAGAGTGGCGTTTGGTACCCGCACCTATCCGTGCTGAGGTAGTTCGCCAAATTGGTTTGGAGCTTCGTAAATACAAAAATGAGCTTGGAGCTTTAGTTACCTACGAAATGGGTAAAATTTATCAAGAAGGTTTGGGTGAAGTACAAGAGATGATCGACATCTGTGACTTCGCAGTAGGGCAAGCGCGTTTGATGAACGGTGTATCGCTACAAAGTGAGCGCCCTGAGCATCGTTTGTCTGAGCAATACCAACCATTAGGCGTTGTAGGAATTGTTACTTCATATAACTTCCCTGTGGCAGTTTGGGCATGGAATAGTGCTTTGGCCATGGCTGCTGGTGATGTGGTAGTTTGGAAACCAAGTTCAAAAACTCCAATCACAGCTCTTGCTACACAAAAGATTATTGCCGATATATTGGTAAAAAATAATGTTCCTGAGGGAGTATGTAACTTAATCGTGGCTAAATCATCTGTTATGGGTGACAACTTCTTAGCTGATAAGCGTGTAAATCTTCTTTCAGTAACTGGTTCAACTGCCGTTGGAAAACGTGTTGGTGGAATCGTTGGAAAACGTTTAGGAAAAACTATTTTAGAGCTCGGTGGTAATAATGCAGTTATTATGACTCCTGATGCAAATATTCCAATGGCCATTGCTTCTACTGTTTTCGGAACTGTAGGAACCGCTGGTCAACGTTGTACTTCGACTCGTCGTATTATTGTACACGCAGATATTTATAATGAAGTACGCGACAAATTGGTGGCTGCTTATCATAAAATTGAAAGTAAAGTGGGTAATGCTTTGGATGAGAATTTCTTAGTCGGGCCACTTATCGATGAGCATTCTGTTACTCTTTTCCGCAATGCAGTAGCACAAGTGGAAAAAGAAGGTGGAAAAGTTTTATTTGGTGGACAAAAAATGGAGGGTGCTGGCTTTGAGTCAGGAAACTACGTAATGCCTTGTATTGCTGAAGCTGAGAATCATTTCGATATTGTTCAAGAAGAAACATTCGCACCCATCGTTTACTTAATTAAGTATAGCGGCGATGTGATGAATGCAATAAATATTCAGAATGATGTACCTCAAGGATTATCATCTTGTATATTTACTGATAATGTGCGTGAAGCAGAATTATTTACTTCAGTGGCAGGTTCTGATTGTGGAATTGCCAACGTAAATGTAGGAACTTCAGGAGCAGAAATCGGCGGAGCATTTGGTGGTGAGAAAGACACTGGTGGAGGACGTGAGTCGGGTAGCGATGCTTGGAAAGTTTATATGCGTCGTCAAACTTCTACTGTAAACTATGGCACCGAATTGCCCCTAGCACAAGGAATCAAGTTCGACCTTTAAGAACTATTCTTTTGCTTTACTTCATCGTTGTCGGTTAAAAATAAAGATAGTCATTGCCGAAATGGCAACTCCTACTTTATTTTCGCCCTCCGCCTCGAATTAAAACAAAATAATTAGTTCTACTAGATAGTATAAGAAAATCCTCATTCGTTATTCGGATGGGGATTTTTCTTTTGACCAATTACTTTAATACGCAAGAGTCTGGCTGTGTTTTCAGCGAAGGCTTCGCTTTAAGCGAAGCCTTCACTTGCTAGAGAATATCTTCAGTTTCTAGAGATGGGGCTTCGACAAGCTCAGCCACCGGCGGAGGGTCTGGGCCTGTCTTCAAAGGGCGGTCCCTGAGCTTGTCGAAGAGCGGTCCCTGAGCTTGTCGAAGGGCCATGACTTCGACAAGCTCAGCCACCAGCGGCATTTTCAGGAGCACTAATTAGGAATAATAGTAGAAGTGCTAGTTAGTTTTTGCACATTTGTAGGGTCGTGTTTTCCTTCGAAATGTCTTCTATTTAATTCATAAAGAATTTCCATATGTGCAGAATTACTGGTAGTCATATCTGATGCTGTTGGTTGCATAACTCCTGATGCTTCGTCGAATGTTATTCTTCCAACTTCTTTATGGAATGATTTTTCTGAATAAAATGAATTTGTCATTGTTGCGCTGGAAGTATATGCATTCCCATTATATGAAAAATATTTTGGGCTACAGTTACTTGTTCCATAAGTTACGTTTGTTCCCAGAATTGAAAGGTCAGAGGTATCAGGATCAAAACTTGTTGGAACAGGAATAATAAAAGCGTTAGCTTCAATTTTCGTAGGAACGCCAGTCCATGCAGAATAATTTGCCAACCATTGATTTGCATTTGCTATTTGTTGGGCTGAATATCCCGCTCCTAAATGAAACCTCAAAGTATCTCCTTTACCTATGGGGATATTAAATGCTAAGAATAAATCATGAAGTTCAAAATTACTTGTTGGGATTGTTATTTGTCCTTTTCGAGAATATTTTTGATCAGGGATTAAACTATAATTAACTTCTTTAGTTATTGTATCGTTAAGAGTATTGGAATTGGGTGTGGTTAAAGTTATATTATCCCATGCTAAAAAGTTTTCTTTACCTATTCCGAAAGTGTAAGTTTTATTTTGTCCTACATTTTGAAATATTGTAAAACCTGCGTTATTAGTTCTTGCACTGTCGATGTTTCCTTGTGAGTCTTGTATATATACGAATGCATTACTTTCTAAAGTTGAGTCTAAAGAATGCCACGCATTAACTTTCAAATCTATAACAGATTCAGGTTTATGATTCATCCATAGATTGATTAAACCATTATTTCCTTCAGAAAGATTTATTATTGTGTCTAGATCAAAATATGTTCCGCTAGGATCTTTTAATAGTATTTTGTAATCAGCAGAAAAAGTAGTAGTTCTAGCATTAGACTTATTTTCATCATTAAAATTACTAGGTCTTCCTGCGGGACCATGAGTGTCAGAACCTTGTTTAAGAAACTTCCCTGTACTAATTCCTTCTTCAGTTCTTATAGCATAAACATAAACACCATTAGCAATATCTGGAAACGCTATATAAGTATTATCTCCTGAAAATTCTTTTTGTCTAATTCTTTTTCCACTCATGTCGTAAATTTCAAGACTTCCTTGAGAAACATTTTTTCCAAAGAAAACATTAAGCTCACTCCCCATCGTCGGAAAGACTTTATGTTCAAGACTCTGCGAAGTAGAAATATTGATACCAACAAGCGTATCAATATGAACAGGAAGATTAAAAGCATATAATCCTGAACCTCCCATATTGTCTTTTATTGTGTCAGGATTTGTCATTTGAACATTCAAAGGAATCATATACATATCTAGATATTTAGAAATGCTACTATTTGTTTGAGAATCACTAACATTAATCCAACCTGTTGCCCAGCTTGTGTCGGCAATTGATCCTGTAAAACCGGTGGCTGAGCTTGTCGAAGC
Organism: Bacteroidales bacterium; assembly: GCA_023146135.1. Taxonomy (GTDB): domain Bacteria; phylum Bacteroidota; class Bacteroidia; order Bacteroidales; family UBA1556; genus UBA6267. Next base: position 7,943 of record JAGLCR010000026.1, on the reverse strand, counting down.
CTGAGCGTAAACAGCGCCTGCAAATAATATTGCTGCAGTTGCTAGATTAACTGGTTTAAGTAAAGATTTAGCACCTTTCCGTGCGAAAGAGACAAAGCAAGAAAAGAGCGCAGTATATATCATAACAAAAGAATTAAATAACAGAGCAAAGAACAAAGATAATAAAAAGTAGAACAGCACTAAATTCACCCCGACCCAGCAAATCAGGGTGGGTGGGAGGGCATAAAAGTAAAAAAAAACCGTTTGCTCAACGCTACTGCGAGATTATATCCACCAACGCAAGGCTCCGATTGTATCTTGTTAATCAATAAAGCCTCGGCGCGTCTTTAAGACGCACCGAGGCTGGCTATAGTTTCAGTGAAGGCTTCGCTTTAAGCGAAGCCTTCACTTGCTAGAGATGGAACGCGATAGAATCGCGCACCAGCGAGGGCGATAGAATTGTGCACCAGCGGCGTGTTAGCTTTTTTATTATGACACAAATTCTAAGAAGTTATCTTTATGAATAACTTCGAAACTGGCATTGGAATAGGTTTTAAGCCATTCCTTTTGAATTTTAATTTTCTTTGGGCTCCATTTAAATTCAAAACCATATAGTTTCCCATCTCTTTCCTCCACCATATCAACCTCCTTTCGATCATAAGTACGCCAAAAATAATAGTTGCAAAAAATCTTTTTATAGTTTTGGGTTTTTATCCTTTCCATTACCATAAAATTTTCCCATAGCATACCTATATCATTTCTGAATTCGATACTATTGAAATTATTGATAAGTGCATTTCGAATCCCTAAATCATAGAAATAGTAGCGGCTAGTTTTCGTTACTTCTTTACGTAGATTGCTTGAATACCCACCTATCTTTTTAATAACAAACGCCTTTTCAAGCAAATCCAAATATCGGCCTACCGTTTGTTTTGAAAGATTAAGAGCATTACCTAGCTCGTTTAACGAAACTTCACCACCTATCTGAAAGGCAATCAGCCGTAGTAGATCATATAGTTTATCAGCATTTCTGATATTTTCAAGTTCCAATATATCTTTAAATAAATACGAATTCTTAAGCTCATGTAGGTAATCGACTTTATCCTGAGCATTTCCTATACATAGCACTTCTGGGTACATTCCATAAATCAAATAGTTTTCTAAATTCTGAACAACCTCCATCCCACCAAACTGATTTTTCAATTCGATAATTGCAATAGGAAACAGCATATTTGTATTACTCCTACCAGTTAGAGGCTCGCCTACTTGAGAGGATAATTGAAAAGAAGAAGAGCCCGTAGCTATAATAAGTGCGTTGGGTATATTATCAATTAGAATTTTCAAGCCCCATCCGATATTGGATATACGCTGAGCCTCATCAATAAATATTATATCATAATCTTGAAATGCTGACAAAATTCGGTTTTTATCTTCAGAGCCTAATATTGACCTCAGTTGTATATCGTCTCCATTGCCAAAATATTTTTTGCCGCCATATTGCTTCAATATTTTCTGAATTAGGACGGTTTTACCTACTCTCCTTGCTCCATACACCAAGTTCACTTTCCCCTTAATAAACCTTATAGGTGTTTCCTCATACATTCTATTTATCCACATAAGTTATGATTTTGAGCAAATATACTAAATTATACTTAATTCGGCAAGTTAATAGTCTATATTATAGATAATATGGCAAGTTTAATATTCTTTAGTGAAGGCTTCGCTTGCTAGAGAAAACCTTCACTTGCTAGAGATGGAGCGCGATAGAATCGCGCACCAGCGGCGGGTTTCATTATTGATTAGGAATGATTTTGATGGAACGCGATAGAATCGCGCACCAACGGAATAGGCTATTTATTAGCTTTAATATTTGATTTAGCGTTTTAATATTTCAATCAATTTTTCATTTATATAATAATTTCCAGTTCCTAATTTTTCTTTTTTTAATATACCGTCTTTTGCTAATTGATTAAGGTATTTTGATGCCGTAACTCTTGAAACACCTAAATCCTTTTCAATAAATTCTATTTTTGTGTAAGGATGTTTGAATAAATTATTTAGCAAATCTTGACTGTAAAATTTATAGTTGTCTCTTAATGTATTTTTATACTCAAAGATTAGTTTTTTAATTTCTCCAATTAACACAATCGTTTCTTTTGCTATTTCTTCAATAGCATCAAGCATATATAATATCCAATTCTCCCAATTATCAGTTTCTCTTATTTCTTGTAATAAGGTATAATATTGTCCTTTGTTCTCAATAATATATCTGCTTAAATACAAAATTGGTAAATCCAATAAGTTGTTCATTACTAAATACAAAACGTTTATTATTCGTCCAGTCCTTCCATTTCCGTCATAAAATGGATGAATACTTTCAAATTGATAATGAATAATTCCCATTTTCACTAATGGGTCAAATTCTGATATTGATTCATCATTAATAAACTGTTCAAGATTAGCCATTAAATCAAGGATTGTATCATAATCTTGCGGTGGTGTGTAAACAACTTCTCTTGTTGTTGCATTTTTTAGTGCCGTTCCAGGAACTTTTCTAAATCCAGCATTGTTATTTTCCAATTCTGATTGAATTTGAATAATATCATTATTGGTCAGAATTTTGTTTTTTGATATTAATGAAAAACCTTTTTTTAATGCTGAAATATAATTCTGTACTTCTTTTGCATTTAGGGATTTAAATCCATCAAGATTTAATTCTGCCTTGAAAATATCATCATGAGTTGTTATTATATTTTCAATTGCCGAACTATCTTTTGCTTCCTGAAGTCCTAATGTATTAATTAAAATACTTTCATTTGGAATACTTGAAACAACACCTTTCAATTCGGCAAGTGCTCTATGAGCAGTAGCGGACTTTTTAAGTATTCGTTTGCTTTCAATGTCCTTTTTTAGTGGTAATTTTTTTAATTCGACAGACTTCATTATGTAAAGGTTTTTCGATTTTCTTTACAAAGGTAGTTTATTATGATAAGAAAATTCGATTTTCTTTACGTTCATCAGCTTTCTGCTAAGATTTTTCATTTTTCTTATCTTTTAGTTTATTCATTTTGTACTGGAGTGAATGAAGCAAACACGCTCCCTTCTGTGACTGCATTAAGCAGTCAGACAGCTTGTTGGCAAATTAGATTTTTGAATATATTTGAAATTGCCATTTGTTAATTCGGATGGGGATTTTTCTTTTGACCAATAATTTCCTTGCTGGAAAATAAGCTCCGATGCAAGGCTATGATTGTATCTTGTAGTATACGATAAATTAATCATAAAGACTCGGCGTGTCTTTAAGACGCACCGAGTCTGGCTATAGTTTTAGTGAAGGCTTCGCTTACTAGAGTTGGAACGCGATAGAATCGCGCACCAGCGGCGGTCAAGGCTATGATTGTCAATAACAACTCGGCGCGTCTTTAAGACGCACCGAGTCTAGCTGTAGTTTCAGTGAAGGCTTCACTTAAATCGAAACCTTCACTTGCTAGAGATGGAACGCGATAGAATCGCGCACCAGCGGCGGTCAAAGGGTGGTCCCTGAGCTTGTCGAAGGGCGGTCCCTGAGCTTGTCGAAGGGCCATGACTTCGACAAGCTCAGCCACCAGCATGAGGCGGCTTAAGATTATAAATCCTTATTGGGCATTCCTCATTTTACAAAATGAGCGATTTAAGGTATTATTTGCAGTCTTAATGGGTTTACATTTGCTTAAACATTTAAAAACACACAGCATGAAAAGAATATTTATTTTATTACTACTTACAATTAGCTTACAGGCTTTCTCAACCAACTGGTTAGGCTGGGGATACCAAGGATTTAACTCCTCAGGGACACCTTACAATTGGAGTCAAAGCCATATCCATGGAAATAGCAATTGGGTTACCTATGGTGGACTATATACACCATACGAGGGAAGTGGAAATATGTATTTTTCTACCCTAGTTTCTACAATTGGCGATACTACGATGTTAATTTCAAAGCCATTTGCAAATAATGGAACTGGAATTTCAAATTCATTATTTACATTTTGGCATCAGCAAAAAGATTTTGGTGGTAATAATAATGAGCTCAAAGTATATTATAGAACGAGCACAACATCAGCTTGGGTATTATTAGAATCTTATACTACTGCATTTAATAATTGGACCCAAGAGTTGATTATGCTTCCAGCAGCTTCGGCTACGATGCAGCTTGGTTTTGAAGGAATACTTAAAGGAGGTTCATCAAGTGAAGGCGTTGCTTTGGATATTGTTTCTATTATGTATCTAAACAACACTTGTTCGTTTCCTATAAACTTTGATCTTGCTTCGGCCACTGGAACATCAGCTACTATTGAATGGGAAGAGTCGGGAACGGCTACTACATGGAGCATTGAATATGGTGCTTATGGTTATACCCAAGGCACAGGCACAACAGTAAATGGAATAAATACAACTCCATCATATACTATTACAGGACTTTCAGCAGGAAGTCAGTATGATGCTTATGTACGCGCTAGTTGTGGGTCAACAACCAGTGATTGGGTAGGTCCTATTTCGTTTTTTACCCCTTGTGATGCGGTAACGGTATATCCTTATCTAGAAACATTTGATAATAGTAGCTTTGATAATGATGATTGGAATAATGGTTTCACGGTGAATTGTTGGACCGAAGATGTTGGACAAATAACGCAAGCAACATCTTTTACAGGAGCTAATTCAGACTGGAAACCAGGTGAATATGGTGTCCCTACAGATTACAACCCCAGCAATAGTAATTCGGCAATGTGCCGAACAGGCTACGGACATTCTTGGCTGTTTTCTCCAATATTTGATCTTGGAACAACACATAATTATCAATTAGAGTTTGATATAGCGCTTACTTATTATACATCATCAACAACCTCTTATTCATTATCTGGAAATGATACAATTTCAGTAGTAATTAGTACTGATGGAGGTATAACATGGAATAAGACTAATATTCTTAAAACCTGGGATGCAACTACCAATCCATCGCAAATTCCAGTAACAGGAATTCATGAAATTGTAAATCTAGGAAGTTATTCCAATGTCATAAAAGTTGCATTTTATGTATCAGGCAACGGAACTGCGGGCTATGTGTATATTGATAATGTACGAATGACCACTTTTTCAACTGCACCAATATTAGAAGTTTTAACGCCAGAATGGATTGCTGGTCCACAACTAATTAATGGAACAGATACTTCAGGAGTGGTTATGCAAATCAGAAACTCGGGCGTTGATACGCTGTTTATTGATAGTATTACCGATTTGTCATCAACAGAATTTACTAGCACCTTCAATACCTCTATTGCTTTGGATTCTGGAGAGGTTTATACATTCTCTTTCGATTATACCCCAACCGATTTAATTGACGATAGCCTAAACTTTATTATTTATTCGGCTTATGGTGTTGATACTATTTTATTAAAAGGTACTGCCTATGAACTTGCTCCATGTGAGATTGAAATTGGCACTGACAATCAAGAGAAAAACTTGCCGTTAAATTTCAATTATGAGAATTCATTCTCTCAAACTATTTTTCTTCAGTCTGAAATTGATAAACCTTCTTCTGAGGTAAAAAAGATTTATTTCTATTATAATGGTAATATTCAGTTTGTAAATCAGCGAAAGTTTACAATATATATGAAGCATACTAGCTCAACGTCATTGTCGGGATGGGAAAATATATTATCTTTCGATAGCTTAGCTACTGATACACTAGATTTAACTGACGAAGGTTGGTATGAAATTGATTTAGGAGCAGGTTTTGCTTATAATAATACCGACAATATTGTAATTGCTGTAAATACACAAAAAGTTGCTGGTCAAACATATTCTAAGCAAGATATGTATTCACATAATGCTCCAAACGGAAATTTAATGAGTTTAGTTACATACAGCAGTAGCACGATTGATTTTAATTATTTGCCAGTAATTTCGGCCATTGCATATCGTCCAAACGTTCGTTTTTGCCTTGAAAGTCATGTGGGAATTGTAAATAGTACCAACAATAGGAAAACAATATCCATTTACCCTAATCCTGCAAATAGTCAGATTACTATTGCAAATATTAAAACCAATGTTGCATATATTGAAATATTGGATATTGCAGGAAAAACAATTAAGCAATTGCCAACTAATGGTCTAAACCAAATTTCAATAACTATTTCAGGATTAAGTAAAGGAGTGTACTTTATTAAATCAGGAACCGATTTCAAGAAATTCATAAAGAATTAGTCTTTTTAGTCTATAGTTTGAAGGCGGTTAATATTCGTATTAATCGCCTTTTTTATGGTTCATTTATAGTTAATGAGGCTATGGGTTTTTATCATAATTTTGCAAACTATGATTAAAAAGCTATTGTTTTTCTTTTTTATACTTAACTCCTATACTGTATTTTCTCAGGAAGACAGTAAGGGCAAGGTGCTGGATACATACAGAAGCATTAGCAATCAGCAGCTCTCACATCAGCAGATTAACGAGCTTATTATTCAATATGAAGATTCGCTGAGCCTATTTATTGAGGGGAGTAATTTGCCTAATAAAGCAATCTATAATTTATCTTTAGCGAAGCTTTATTATAAACAGGGAGGTTATAATAAGGCATTGGAATATGGAAAAAAGGCCTTAGGTGAGTTTAAGGAACTAAAAGACACCACAGCTTTAGTTTATGCCTATACCACTATAGGAGTAATCTATGGAGAATTAGATGATTATAAAATAGCAGAGGAATATTTTAGAGAAATAGATACTCTTGCTCGATTGGCAAATCGTGAGGTTCTGATGTATCATAACTACATCAATCTTGGAATAATGAATCTGGATAATGATGTTCCTAAGGCTCTCGATTATTTTGATAAAGCTGAGATTTATTTTAAGAGAAAAAAGGGAAATAATGTTACCCTTGTGGGTTTGCTAAATAATAAAGCAGTGGCCTATAAACGCATTGGGGAGTATGAAAAAGCTATCGGAATTCTGAAGAACATTCTTAATGGAATTGATCAATCACATTCGTATTATGTTTCAATTTGTTCCAATATTGCAACTAATTATCTATTGCTAAATCAAGCCGATTCGGCCTTGACCTATATTAAAATGGGCCTAAATAACCCTGCTAAAAGTTTGTATATAAATAATTACGTAAACTCTTATCGGGTATTGACCGAAGCTTATATTCAAAAGCATAATCCCGATAGCTCAATTAAATATTTTCGTCTTTATCAGCTATATACCGACAGTTTATTTTTAAAGAAAAAAGTGGAGAATATATCCAAGCTTCGTGTAATTCATGAAACCGATCAACTATTGGATGATGTTAAAAAACAGCATCAGAAAATTACAGAGTATAATGCAAAATTTCGAAATCTATCTATTGGGATTAGCCTTTTGATAATTACCATAATTATCTTTTTTATCTATTACAAAAAACTACAGTCCAGTTACAAAAGAATAGTAAAAGAGAGTGTGCACGCGGTGTTAATTGAAGAAGAAAATGCCAAGTTGATTAAAAAAATAGAATTCTTAAAAAAGCCTGATGAAGTAGAAAGTAATAGATTACCAAGCAGTTTTACGCTTGAAAAAGGTGATGATATATTTGAAGAAATTATTACATTATTTAAGATGGAAAAGCTATTTACTGATCCTGATTTTAATCTAAGCAAACTCGCCGATAGACTAAATTCGAATCGAACATATATTTCAAATATTATCAATTCAAAAACGGGAGATTCCTTTGTTAAATTTATTAATACCTATCGAGTAAAGGAAGCCAAAAAACTTTTGATTGATAGTCATAATAAGATACTTACTTTGGATGCAATTGGTAAACTAGCGGGCTTTAATTCTGTCTCAACTTTTAATCGGGTGTTTAAAATAGAAACAGGTGTAACACCCTCGTTTTATATTAAGAATACATCGGATATATAGTCAAGTAAATCCACAATTTAGTATTTCGAGTT
>JAGLCR010000025.1 GCA_023146135.1 Bacteroidales bacterium | reverse complement strand
ACACTGCCCTCAATTTGTGCTATTATTGGACAAGGAACTTGCTGTAGTTTTCGTAATAATGTTTCCAGTGGATGATTGAAGGGTAGCGGGTCTTCACCAGGCAAGGGTAATTCTTTAATATTAAAACCTGCCGACCATACCTTAGCTCCTTTATTAGCGCTAACAATTAATACTCTTACACTATTATCAATTTTATCCAAAGACTTGTATATATCCTCTAGCATTTCGAAGGATAGTGAATTTCGCTTAGCGTCATTGTCAAATGTAAGCCTTGCAATATACTTATCAATGGAAAACTTAATCATAGAATATAGATATTTAGTTAGGAATGTGTGGGATGGAGTATAAATACAAGAGACCCCATCCGTTTTACGAATGGAGCCTCATTTTATTTTAGCTATTAGTTACTTCCACCAAGAATAAGTGGTAAGCCATCTTTACCGCTACCGATAATAATGGTTTTAGCATTTTGTGATTCAGATAGTTTAATTGTAGCTTCGATTCCACGCATCCTTAACAATTCTTTAGTCAAACTACTATTGATTATTTTATTAGCTGCAGCTTCACCTTCCGCTGCAATTCTCATTCGTTCAGCTTCTTTTTCGGCTCGTCGCAACTTAAACTTATACTCCAGAGCAAGTTGCTCTTGCTTTAATTTACTCTCGATAGCTCCTTTAATTGATTGAGGCAGAATAACAGAACGAATTAACATACGATCCAAATACACGTATTTTTCATCCAAAATTTTCTTTGTTTCCACATACATCTCATCTTGAATAGCATCACGTTTTGTTGAGTAAATCTCTTCAGGAGTATAACGCCCAATAACTGAGCGCGCAGCAGCACGCATAGCGGGTATTACTACTTGCATTTCGAAATCAGATCCAATTTTTTTATGCAAATAAGGAAGTTTTTCGTTTACAGGCCAAAACCAAGCCGATACATCAATACTAATTTCCAAACCGTTGGATGAAAGCATTTTCATATTTTCCGCTTTTTCTTTTTGACGAACAGAATATAAATAAACTTTATTCCAAGGTGCTATAAAGTGAAAACCTTCACCCAATGGCGCCTGCTCAAGGTTAATACCTTTTCCAAATGTGTTAAATAATACGCCAGATTGTCCAGCCCCTACGGTAACAGTCATTCGACTCCAGAAAATTACTAATAATATTATTGCACCAAATATGATTGCAATTGGGAATACCTTTTTCATGTTTAATTCCCCTGGTACTTGTTGTTGATTCATTTTTATCTATTTTAATGGTTACTATTTTCTTAAATAAATATAACTTTTTCTTCTAAGGCGAATCAAAAGTTACATTGCGAAAATACAATATAATAACTTAGCTTTGATTAAAGCTTTTTGTGTAAATTGCGATAGTTAAAACAAGGATTCTAAGATGAAATATAATTTTGATACGCAGCTTGAGCGCAGTGGTACTGATAGTGTAAAATATGATTTGCGAAAGGCTTATTTTGGTAATGAAGATGTAATACCTTTATGGGTTGCTGATATGGATTTTGAAACGCCAGATTTTATATTAAATGCTCTGAGAAATAGATTGGAACATCCTGTGTTTGGATATGGTTTTCGTTCGCCAGATTATCATAAAACCATTGTTAAGTGGATGCATGAACAATATGAATGGAGTGTTAAATCCAGAGAAATTAGTTTCAGCCCTGGAGTAGTACCAGGCTTGACAATGGCAATATTGACTTTTAGTAAGCCCAAGGATAAGATATTAGTGCAGCCACCTGTTTATTTCCCGTTTTACATTAGTGTTAAGGATAACGATCGCGAGTTGGTTTATAATGAATTGCTAGAGACAAAAGATGGTTATAGAATTGATTTCAATGACTTAGAAGCGAAACTTAAAACAGGAGTTAAAATATTTATTATGAGTAGCCCGCATAATCCAGTGGGAAGAGCTTGGAGCTTAGATGAACTAAAACGCATTGTGAATTTATGCGAAAAATATGATGTATTAATTCTCTCCGATGAAATACATGCTGATTTAACTTTTTTGCCTCGTAAACATATTCCAATAGCAAGTATATCAGAAGAAGCTGCACAGCGTACTATTACTTTTATGGCAGCAAGTAAAACCTTTAATATAGCAGGTTTAAGCACGGCTTTTGTTGTGATTAAGCATAGGAAAATGATGAGAACTTATAACCAAAGAATGGATGCCTCGCATTTGTATACGGGGAATATAATGGGCACGATAGCCACGAAATCGGCTTTTGACAATGGTAATTCGTGGCGTATGCAGATGTTAGATTACGTGAATGGGAATATTGATTTTGTAGAAGAATTCCTAGCTGATAATATGCCCAATGTGCACTTTCATCGACCAGAGGCTACTTATTTACTTTGGTTAGATTTTAGAGATTTGGGGATGAGTCAAAAGAAATTGATAGATATTTTGGTAAATAAAGCAGGTGTTGGGCTTAATGATGGAACAATATTTAACCCAGGAGGCGAGGGGTTTATGAGACTAAATGTGGCATGCCCACGTGCGGTTTTACAGAAAGCTTTAGAGCAGATTTCGAAAAATCTGCCCTAAAGAAATGCTTTTTTTAGGGAATATAAAAACGTATTAATTTCACCTTAAACATGGTAGCACTACTTGAATAGCGATATTGATATTCTATCAAACCAATGTCTTTTGCATAGTAGTTATGATAATAGAATGAATTTGGTGGTGCTGCAGCTGCAAAATAGAGATTTACTTTATCTCGTGCTTCGATACAATCCGAGAATACTCCTGCAGGTACACTTATTTGTTTATGTTCGTTGTACATTATGCGAGCAATATGATACATAGGATCGCCAGTATTTGGATGCCACTCAGTGCTGGAGTTGATGGTGTCAGTAAAGTTTACTTCTGACATGATAATACCTCCAAGAGTATCGACTAAATAACCAATAGAATCGCGTACATAAACAGTTGATTTACCAACTCCAGATTTCTCTGAAATATAATAGGTTTTTGAGTTGATTACAATAGTGCCACTAATATAGGTGCTGTCAACAATTGAAGTAGCTGTATCTGTTCCATTAGGAAGTGTTTTGTAAGTTTGATATATCCAATAACTTCCTACTTTTAATGGAATATATCCCTTTGATTGATATGGAGTACTGTCATTTTCGTCTTCTTTTACTTCATCTTTTTTACAACCAGTTGCCATAGTTATAGAAATAAGAAGAACCCATAAACTTAGTTTTTTCATAAAGTGCAGTTTTAAGTATTATTCCTGTGGTTTTATATTCAACGTAGTGATTATAAAATTATTATAGGACAGCATGAATATGAGCAGAATAAAAAATAGCTACCGAAATTCAATCGCGTATTTTGTTATATTTTCGCCAAAATGGAATGCGAAACACAAGGGTAAATATTTTGATATTGAGCGCCAATAGTGGTGCTCAAGTATAAGTTGGTCAATTATATGGTTTTGATAATGTATTATTTCCTATTACGGTTTCCGTACGTTATGATACTTTCAACAAAATGGGCAGTCAAGAGATAAACTGTAATTTTGAGCTTTCAATATATGAAGATTAGAAGATTACCATTAAAAATTAACATCCGTAGGATAATGTTACATCAAGGTATTTAACATCAATTTCTTTACCATTATTAAAAAGCACTATTTTAAGAATAATTTTATTAATCAGATAAGTGCATGGCTTGTTTTTATAAACTAATGTGGCTCGCCTAGAAAACTCACTCTCTAATATCACTAAAGTATCACGAAGTTCCATTTTTTGCAGTCTATAGTTTTCTTGACCTTCATAATCCGTGTCAGGAATTCTGAATAAATATCCTTTTCTAGCTATTCTTTTCATTTCTTCCTGTCCTTCCCAAACAACTCTATTAGCATACCATTCATCTCCGACATTATGATTTGGTGGAAGTTCATTTATTGATTCATAAAGTGTATGATAAATAGCCACGCTATCGGTAGGAGTATTTGGAAATATTTCAATTAGTTTGTCGCCTAGGGAGTTAAATACATATTCATAAACAGCTAAAGTGTCGTGATCTATCTTTTGCTCGATATCACTTCCTTCTAATAAGTAATTATAAATTACTAAGTCGAAATTTTTGGATGTTATTTTTGTTTTGCATCTTGTATTATCTCCTTCACATAAGTAAAGATTTTCTGTTGTACTATTTCTTTTGAAAAGATAGGCGTCGAAAACATAACCTTTATACCCATCAAGTGTTTCTACTTTAGCCCAATATCCACTTAATAGTACTCCCTTATCGGTAACCTTAAGGGCGATATTAGTTCGTTCTACTAAGTGAACTTCTTTATTAAAAGATAGCAAGGTTATTTTATCAGCTTTTAAGCTAGGCTCTTTACGAAGACTCAAGCCACTATGCGCTGTTACAGTGTAAAACTCTTGTTTCTGCGCAAACGAGACTGAAACAATAAGGCTTATAACTATACTAAGGAGAAGTTTTGTATTAAGCATGAGTATAAAAAGTAAATTAGTCCTTAAACGACTGCATAGAGTGAAGTCGATGATAAATACCTTCTTTGGCAATTAGTTCCTGATGATTTCCTCGTTCTTTTATCTCTCCTTTACTCATCACCACAATTTCATCAGCATTCTTAATGGTTGATAGGCGATGGGCAATTACCACTGAAGTACGGTTTTTCATCAGGTTTTCCAATGCTTCCTGTACCAATCTTTCTGACTCGGTATCTAAAGCCGAGGTGGCTTCATCCAAAATCATGATAGGAGGGTTTTTAAGCACTGCTCTAGCAATACTAATTCGTTGTTTCTGACCTCCTGAAAGCTTATTACCACTATCACCAATATGACTATGATACCCTTCGGGCAAATCTTTAATAAACTCATGGGCATTGGCTACTTTTGCAGCCGCTATTACTTCTTCTTCAGATACATTATCCATTCCGAAGGCGATATTATTAAAGATTGTATCATGGAATAGGATTGACTCTTGATTTACAATTCCCATCAACTCTCTTAGGTCATGTATCTTCATGTCTTGGATGTTTATATCGTCAATGAATAATCCACCTTCATTAGCTTCATAAAAACGTGGTAATAGGTTTACCATGGTTGTCTTTCCAGAACCAGAGGCCCCGACCAATGCGATGGTTTTACCTTTTGTTACTGAGAGGTTTATATTTTTTAGCACTATATCGTTCTCGTACTTAAAACTTAGATTTCGATACTCAATACTATTCTCAAACTTAGTTTTTGAAACGGCATTTTCTTTTTCAACGATTTCTTCGTCAGCTTCAATTACCTCCCAAATGCGTTGTGCAGAGGCAGTTCCTTTTTGAATACGGTAATACCCGCTGGAAAAAGATTTTATGGAGGGAATTACTTGAGAAAAAAGTGTAACATAGAAAATAAATGTAGGCCCATCCATAGTACCATCATTTGAAAGGATTAATTTTCCTCCATACCATAAAACCACAGCCATAACCACAATACCAAAGAACTCGCTTAATGGGGCAGAGAGGTCCCCTCTACGAAATACACTAATCATTACCTTGGTGTAACCATCGTTGTGTTTTTCAAATTTGTTTTTTGAATAACCAATTGCATTGAATGCTTTTATTATACGTAGTCCTCCAATGGCCTCCTCAAAAAACGAAAGCATAACTCCATTCATATTTTGAGCTATCAAAGATTTTTTTCGAAGCGATTTGCCAATCTTACCTATTATAAGCCCTGCAACCGGAAGTACAATAAGCATTACCAAAGTAAGCTTAGTGCTGATAATAAAAAGTGTTGTCATATAAGCAATTACGGTAATAGAATCACGAAAAATAATCTCCAATGAACCCATGATGGTCCATTCCACATCCTGAACATCATTAGTAGCACGAGCAATTAAGTCTCCTTTCTTTTTTTCAGAAAAATAGGAGAGAGGAAGAATGAGAAATTTTGTATAAACGGCATTACGTAAATCACGTATTACTCCGTTTCGCAGCGGCGATAAAATCCACATTGCCAAATAGCGGAAAACGTTTTTAAAGAAAAACATTATAATAATTGCTACTGAAATTAACACCAACACATGCTCGGCCCCATGTTCCTGTATCATCAAGCTCATTTGATAATATAGGTTTGGCAACCAAGTGTCTTTATTCATTAAATCGAATATGGGTGCTGATAATGTTAAACCTTCAACACCAATAATCAACTTCAGCAATGGAATCATCATACCCAATGAGAATATGGCGAAAAGGATGGTAAGAATATTGAAGAAAAGATTTAAAAAGGCATAAATCTTATAGGGTTTTATATAGCTAATGAGCTTAAAAAAATTATGCATAGAATTTCTTATTATTAATATAATATGAGTTTCCAAAATTAGGATTTTTTTTCGTAGGAATTAACCCTTGTGATGATACATTGAAAGAATGTCTAAAATACTATGAATTACGCCCTATGTAATGTAATATCAGATAAATACTTATGAGTTTATTTGCAATAGTATTCAGTATGTTTTCATATGCTAATTTTTGTATATTTGCCCTCATTTTAAAACAATAAAAACAAACTATTATGATTCGAATTTCTTTAGTATCCTTGATACTACTTTTAAACATTAGTTTTTCACAAGCTCAACTTAGTAATAATACGAGCATTAGTGGCGAAATAGTAAACAATAGTAAGTCTGAGATTTACCTTTTTCAATTAGGTGGTAATGAGCTTATTCCTTTGGATACATTTTTGTTTAATGCTTCAAATACGGGAGCTACCCAAACCTTCAGTTTTGATTTTAATGTGGAAAAACCAGATTTTTACCAAGTTTCATTTGGAGAGAAGCAGTTTTCAATCGTTATTTTATCGCCCAATGATCATATGAAAATTAGTCTTGATGCTAATAATATGCGTAAAATCAAGTCAGTTAGTGGCTCAACTGAAACAGAGAATCTTTTTAAGATTGCTACTGACACTGATAAGTTTGAAGTTAAGAAAGCTGATTTAGAAGAGCAATATAGAAAAGTGTATGGAACTCCTGAACAGGATTCTGTGGGTGCTGTTTTGGGTAAAGAATTTGAGAATGTAGAGGCTCAAAGAATAGTATATTTAAAACAAGAAATGTTAAAGCAAAATAGCTTGGCTGGTTTAGTATATTTGGATGCCATTAAAATGGAAAAGAACCTTGATTTTTATGGTAAATATACCCCTATAATGCTAAAGAAGTATCCTGATAATTTGTATGTAAAATCCTTATATAATCAGTATGTTTCAGAGAAAAGTAAGGTAAATATAGCACCTGGAGTAATGGCTCCGGAAATTGATTTACCAACTCCAGAGGGAGCAAATTTCAAGCTATCTTCATTAAGGGGAAAAGTAGTTTTAATTGATTTTTGGGCATCCTGGTGTGGTCCATGCCGTCGTGCAAATCCTCATGTAGTTAAGCTTTATGAAAAGTATCATGACAAAGGCTTTGATATTTTGGGAGTGTCCTTGGATAAGGACAAAGCAAAGTGGGTAAAAGCGATTGCGAGTGATGGTTTAGTTTGGCCTCAAGTAAGTGACTTGAAATACTGGCAATCAGAAGCTGGTCGCGCCTATGGAGTGGGTTCTATTCCTCATACAGTTTTGATTGATAAAGAAGGAAAAATTATCGCAATTGGTTTGCGAGGAGCTACATTAGATGCAAAACTTAAAGAAATATTTGGATTTTAATATCTATAGTATGAAAAATAAAAAACCACTATTCTATAGGTAGAATAGTGGTTTTTTTAGGTCCAATTGTGAATGATTATTACTTCATTTCACCTGGGAAATATTTGTAAAAGGCTACAATTGTTTCAATTCCTTTATAGAAATTGAAAAGAGGGTAGTTTTCATTTGGCGAGTGAATGGCATCCGACTCAAGACCAAATCCCATTAAAATGGATTTAATACCAAGTACGTCCTCGAAAGTAGAGATAATAGGAATACTTCCCCCTGAACGCGTAGGTATTGGTTTCTTGCCGAAAGTTTCGGTATATGCTTTATCCGCAGCTCTATAAGCAGGCATGTCAATTGGTGATACATAACCTTGTCCACCATGTAATGGTGTTACTTCAACCTTAACTGATTTGGGAGCAATGGATTCAATATGCTTTTTAGCCAATTCGCTAATTTTTACATTATCTTGTCCTGGAACCAATCGAAAAGATATTTTAGCTTGAGCTACTGATGGAAGAACCGTTTTTGCTCCTTCACCAATATATCCACTCCACATTCCATTCACATCCATTGATGGACGAATTCCTGTTCGCTCATTGGTGCTATAGGTTTTTTCTCCTTGAACTTCGGTTAAATCCAAAGCTTTTTCATATTCATTTAAGTTAAATGGAGCTTTAGCCATTTCAGCTCGTTCTGCATCACTAACCTCAATTACATCATCGTAAAAACCAGGAATAGTAATATGATTGTTCTCATCCATTAAAGAGGCAATCATTTGTGAAAGCACATTAGCAGGGTTTGCTACTGCGCCACCAAATATACCTGAGTGTAAGTCTTTATTTGGGCCTGTAACTTTTACCTCTATATAGCTCAAACCACGCAATCCTGTTGTGATAGATGGTATGTCTTGGGCAATCATTCCTGTGTCCGAAACTAAAATAGTATCTGCTGTAAGCATGTCTTTATGTTGCTCACACCATTTTCCAAGATTTGGAGAACCAATTTCCTCTTCACCTTCAATCATAAACTTAACATTACAAGTCAAACTATCGGTAGCAATCATTGTCTCGAAAGCTTTGATATGCATAAATGCCTGACCTTTATCATCATCAGCTCCTCGTGCATAGATTTTGCCATCACGAATTTCTGGTTCAAATGGAGGTGATTTCCATAAGTCAATTGGATCAACAGGCATCACATCATAATGACCATATACTAAAACAGTGGGTGCATTTGAGTCAATAAATTTTTCAGCAAATACAACAGGATTTCCATCTGAAGGGATAACTTCTGCTTTATCTACTCCTGCGGCCAATAGTTTTTCTTTAAGAGCCTCTGCCGTACGAACCATGTCAGGTTTATGCTCTTCGATTGAGCTAATTGAGGGGATTCTAATCACTTCGAAAAGTTCGTCTAAGAACCTTTGCTTATTTTCATTGATATAATTTAATGCTTTGTCCATTTTATAATCTTTTAATAAATTAATAGTTGACGAAGTTAATATAATTCTCTATATTTGGCTCTTTATTTTTCATTTGAAGCAACTTTTTAACAATATTTGTGTCAGTATTTTGTAAAGAATAGCGGTTTTTATTTTTTATTTGATGCCTTATTTAACAACACATCTACCATATAACGATTAATGATGAATACTCTTTTATTTCATATGTCAAAAACACTGCGCCTTATTTTGGTTTTATTTATGCTACACTTAAGTGTCGTGAGTTATGGCCAATTGACAACAACTCAAGCTTTAACATCGGCACAAGTAGCTCAGTATGTGCAAAATGTACTAATTGGTCAAGGTGTAATAGTTAGTAATGTTACTTATACAGGGGATTTGCAAAGTATTGGAATTTTTAATACAGGAGCAAATGCAACAGGACTCGGAATTGATAGTGGCTTATGTTTATCAACGGGTAGTGTGCTTGATTTACCAGGTATGGCTTCTTCTACTGCTAGTACTGCTACAACAGGAGTTTCCGATCCTCAATTGGCAGCTTTAATTACACAGTCCATAAATGATGCTGCTGTCTTAGAATTTGATTTTACTCCTTTGTCTGATACTATTGAGTTTAATTTTGTATTTGGCTCTGAAGAATATCCTGAATATGTACCTTCCTTTAATGATGTTTTCGGATTTTTTATTAGTGGAATTAACCCTGCAAATTTTTCAAGCCCTTACGTTAGTCATAATATAGCATTATTACCAGGTACTACAACTCCAGTTTCCATATATAATGTTAATAATGGTTCTACTAACAGTGGTCCATGCGTAAACTGCCAGTATTATGTAAACAATACAGGTGGAACTTATGTGGCATTAGATGCTTTTACAACGGTATTAACTGCTGTAGCACATGTTTTTCCTTGTACACAATATCACATAAAAATTGTTATTGGCGATGCTGGTGACCAGATATTAGATTCGGGAGTGTTTTTAGAAGCGGGCAGCTTTAGTTCTAATGCACCTACTATTTCTCAATCTACTTCAAGTAATGTTGATACGGTTGCGGTGGAGGATTGTAATGATGCAATTATATATTTTGTATTGGCTGATACTACCAATGTTCCAATAACAATAGCGTATCAGATGACTGGAACGGCTGTTAATGGAGTGGATTTTGTTACACTGCCAAACTCAATTGTTATTCCTGCTGGCCAAATAATGAATTCTTTGACAGTAAGTCCTATTTTTGATAATATAGTAGAACCAACAGAATATATTGATTTTACTTTTTATACTACTCCTTGTACTACAGATACTATTAGAGTTTATATTAAAGATAATTCGGAGCTGGTTGTTACCTTGCCCAGTGATACAACAATTTGTAATGGTGATAGCCTAGATATTTGGAGTAGTGTTATAGGAGGGCATGCGCCTTATAGTTATTTATGGAGCACAGGCGATTCTTTAGATTCAATATTTGTAATTCCTTATGGAGATACTTTATATTCATTAACGGTAACTGATGGTTGTGGTAATGATACTACAAATCAAATAGATGTAGGATTATCTGAGCCTGTATTTTCTACTTTTGGTGATACCATTTGTGGTGGTGATACTGCACAAGTGGGAGTTATTACAAGTGAAACTTATAATTATTTATGGAGTGATGGTCAGCAGCTTCAATATATTGATGTTATTCCTGTTGCAAGTACTGTTGTCGGTGTTGTTGTATCTGATAGTCTTGGATGTACTGTAGAAGACAGTGTTGATATATTCTTGAGTCCTGCACCTATTGTGAACTTGAGTCCTGATACCATTATTTGTGATGGTGATAATGCTGTTTTAAGAGCTGGTGGTAACTATGTTTTTTTATGGGATAATGGAGTTACAACAGCAAATAATACAGTGTACCCTACAGTACTTACAACCTATAGTGTTGAGGTGACTGATAATGTAGGCTGTAAAAGTAATGGGCAAATTGAGGTAGATGTATTACCTCAGCCTGTAGCAGTTATTACAGTACCTGTTGACACCGTTTGTAAAGGTCAAACAATTATATTGCAAGGTTCTGGTGGTGATCAATATCATTGGAGTACAGGCTCATTTATGCAGGACATTAGTATTAGCCCTATGGAAAATGCGGATTATAGCCTCACAGTATCAAATGTGTCGGGAGCTACAATATGTAATGATGATACTACAGTTAGTCTTATTGTAGAACGTTGTACTTATGTATATGTACCATCAGCTTTTACACCCAATGGTGATGGCTTGAATGATGAATTTGGTGCTGTAGGTAAATTTGCCGCTTTAGTAAGTTTTGAAATGATAATTTATAACCGCTGGGGTGAAATAGTTTTTTCCACTTCAAGTCCTAACGAAATGTGGGATGGTACATATAAAGGAGTTAATGCACCCAATGACGTTTATACTTATATTATTATTATTGAGCAAATGCAATTGGATCCTTATAAATTGTCAGGGACAGTGCAACTATTACGATAGGTTTTCCAGGTGACTTTAAGCAATAATATTAATCTTCCAATAAGCCTGGACGACGAGCTTTTGTACGTATAACAGCTTGTTCATGTTTCCATTCATCAATTTTCTTCTCATTGCCCGAAAGAAGAATCTCGGGCACTTCCCATCCTCTAAAATTCTTTGGCCGAGTATAGGCCGGAGGTGCTACTAATCCATCTTGAAAAGAATCGGATAGGGCAGACATCTCATCGCCTATTGCCCCAGGAATTATCCGTACAACACTGTCAACTAATATCATGGCTGCTAATTCGCCGCCTGATAGTACATAATCGCCAATGGAAAACTCTTTGGTTATATAGTGCTCTCGAATACGTTCATCTATTCCTTTATAGTGTCCACAAAGAATAATGATGTTTCTATAATCTGAATATTGGTTTACCACATTTTGGTCGAGCAATTCTCCATCAGGACTAGTATAAAATATCTCGTCATATTCTCGATCCTTTTTCAATGCATCGATACAATCCGCAATAGGTTGTGGTGTCATCAGCATCCCACCTTTACCAGCATAGGGTGCATCATCTACTTTTTTATGTTTGTTGGTAGAATAATCTCGCAAATTATGGGTATGAATTTCTACGATACCTTTATCCTTGGCACGCTTAACAATGGAGTGACCAAATGGACCTTCAAACATTTCGGGAAATAATGTGATGATATCGATTCTCATATTGCAAAAATAGGAAATTACTTAAGATTCAACTCTTTTAATATTTGCTCCAAGAGCATTTAGTCGGTCATCAATGTTTTGATATCCACGATCAATTTGCTCAATATTATGAATAATACTAGTGCCATCGGCCGACATAGCTGCAATTAAAAGTGCCACACCAGCACGTATATCAGGCGAAGTCATCTGAATACCACGTAAAGGCATTTGTCTATCGTGACCAATTACTGTAGCTCGGTGCGGATCGCAAAGGATAATCTGTGCACCCATATCAATTAGTTTATCCACAAAGAATAAACGGCTTTCAAACATTTTTTGATGAATTAAAACGCTACCCTTTGCCTGAGTGGCCACAACCAGTGCAATACTTATAAGGTCGGGAGTAAAGCCTGGCCAAGGTGAATCGCTAATGGTCATTATGGAACCATCGATAAAGGTTTCAATGGCATAATGCTCTTGTGCAGGAACGAAAATATCGTCTCCACGTTTTTCAATCTTTATTCCCATTCGTTGAAACACCTGTGGAATCATTCCTAGCTCATTGTAGTCCACGTCTTTTATAAGTAGTTCTGAGGCTGTCATAGCAGCCATCCCTATAAAACTACCCACTTCAATCATATCGGCCAACATAGTATGCGTTGTTCCACCAAGCTCTTTCACGCCCTCAATCTCCAATCGGTTTGACCCAACGCCTGTTATTTTTGCACCCATACGATTGAGCATACGACTTAATTGAACAAGATAGGGCTCACAAGCAGCATTGAAAATAGTGGTTTTGCCTTCGGCTAAAACAGCCGCCATCAATATATTTGCGGTTCCTGTAACAGAGGCTTCATCTAATAGCATAAAGCTACCTTTGAGATTATCTCCTTTTATGCTGTAGAAACTCTTTTCAGAATTATAATGGAATTTGGCACCTAGTTTTTCTAAACCGATGAAGTGGGTGTCGAGTCTGCGACGACCAATTTTATCACCGCCAGGTTGGGGCAGAAAAGCTTTACCAAATCGTGCAAGCATTGGTCCGAGTAACATTACAGAACCTCTTAATCCAGCAGCTTGAGTGCTGTATTTTTCAGTGGTCATATAATCAATGTCCACTTGGTCGGCCTTGAATGAGTAAGACTCGGCACCTAATTTCTTAACCTTAACACCTAGGTCAGCTAAGAGCTCAATTAGTTTATTTACATCTCGAATATTAGGAATCTTATTGATAATCACTTCCTCAGGACTTAGAAGTACTGCGCTGATGATTTGTAATGCTTCATTTTTTGCTCCTTGTGGTGTAATTTCTCCATGGAGTTTCTGCTTTCCTTCTATAATAAACTTGCTCATAAAACTGGTTTTTGTTTTCTGCTATGAAAATAGTTTATAATCACAATGCATTGATAGGGCTTATTTCATAATTATTAACGTGATTTTGTTAATACTTTAAGTTCGCTGCATTTTGGTTATTAATGGCCCTAAATATCTGTTAGTGTTGATGTGCTACAGCAATAATAGTAGCTATTGTATTTTTAGATGCTTGGATGTAGTAAAAAAACACTATTTTCGTTTCAAATTAGATAAAATGCATTTATTACGAAGTATATTTATATTATTTTATTTATTTGCTCCGCTATTTATTTATGCTCAAGAAATAGAGTATAAGGTAGTTGACGAGCCTATTTACGAGTATGTAAATAAGCGTGCATCTTTTCCAGGAGGCGCTTTTGCTCGATACGAATACCTACATAATGTAATTGATTTTAGTCAAAAAACCTTAAAGCAAAAAAAAGATGGACCTGTTCAGGTAAATTTTGTTGTTGAAAAGGATGGAAGTATTACTAATTTGGAATTGCGAATGAGTTTGATAAAAGTACTGGATAATCAAGTGCTAGAGGCTGTTCGAAACATGCCAAATTGGATACCTGCAGAACTGTTAGGAAAGAAAGTACGCTCTTATAATTCGATACATGTTAACTTTATTTCCGAAACTATTAAACTTGAAGACTTGGCGGAGCGTATTCATAAGCTCCATTACCCGATTCAACGAGCCATGGTAGCAATGGAAACTCAGCATTATAATGAGGCAGTGGCATACTTCTCTATGTATTTGTCAGAATATCCGAAAGATAGCTTTGCACTTTATTATCGTGGAGGGGCTTTTTACAATCTTAATCGACATCGTGAGGCTTGCATCGATTGGAAAGATTCGCAGGATGCTAATTCTCAAGAATTATTCTCTGCTTTTTGTGAGGGGATGCGTGGTGTAAAGTATTATTCATCTGTTGATACAAATTATCAAAAATATCTTGATACTCTTGCTGTTATAAATCATTGTGTAATTGACTTCGATTCGTCTGCCTATTTCTCCCATAAGCCTGATGCATTGCGAAAGTTTTATAAAAGGAATATGACTAAATGGATGATTAAGAAATATGTTATTCCTGTGGTTATTGTTTCTTTTGATGTGTTGGAAGATGGGAGTGTGGAAAATGTGTGGATTGTACGAAGTTATAGCAATCGTTATGATAAAGAAGCCATTGCTTTAGTAAATAAAATGCCAAAATGGAAAGCTGCTACTAAGAATGGTAAAGAGGTGAAAACTAAAGTATTATTACCAATTCATTTTAATGATAAGTCTACCAAATCAGGGAAGTTTATTCACGACTTTTTTGAACGTTAAATTTCACCTAATTACTATTCTTTTTCACCGACAATTTCTTGTATAATCTCTGCGGCCATAAAACTACCAAATAGGGCAGGCATATAGGAAATGGTACCCACTGTAGTTTTTTTATTTTCTTCGTTCTCCACGATTTGTACTGCTTCTTTTTTTGTTTGCTCGGGCGAAAAAACCACCTTAAAACCTCCATGTACTCCTCTTTTGTGCATGCGTTTGCGTAGCATTCTAGCAAGCTTGTCATTATATGTTTCTGAAAAATCAGCAATAATAATTTTCGATGGATCCATTTTTCCACCAGAGCCCATGGAACTGATAAATGGAAGTTTATGCTTGAGGGTTTTTTGAATAAGCTCCATTTTTGGCACTAAAGTATCAATGGCATCTACCACATAGTCATAGCCAATGTCTAGAATTTCGTCAAAACGATCTCCTCTTATATATTCCTCAATCACATGCAGTTTAATATCAGGATTGATATCCAATAATCGATTTTCTAGGAGTTTTGTTTTATGCTTTCCTTCGGTAGATTTTAATGCAATCAGCTGTCGGTTACGGTTTGATGGGTGAATGGTATCAGCATCGATAATTGTCATTTCGCCAACTCCTGCTCTGCATAACATTTCAGCAGCATAAGCTCCCACACCTCCTAATCCTACAACTAATATGTGCGATTTTTTTAGTTTTTCTACTCGCTCTTTTCCCAAGAGGAGTTCAGTACGTTCTAACCAGTATTCTTGCATGTTTTTCGTATGTACTAGTGGCTTATGTTTTTGAATACTTTTTGGTAATTGAGAAAAATCACTTCTCTCAATTCATTCAATGGAATTTCTTTTATCTCTGCGGCACGAAGGTATATTTGTTCGATACTACCGTCCCAATCATCGGTTTCAAGAAAAATATTCTCCAATGGAATTTCCTTAAAAACCTCAGATGCTTTACTGTTATTATGAAGTAGATGATGACCAAATGAAAGATATGCACCATGTTTAATAAACTCTTTGGCAATACGTAAATTCCCCGTATAGGCATGAAATATCCATGGGGAATGAATAAGATTCTTTTTTATGAGAAAAAGAAAGTCGGAAAATGCTCTTACATTATGTATTATTAAAGGATTGTTTGAGTGATTGGCAATGCGAATATGAGCTTCAAAAATTTCAATTTGGCGTTCCAAGCTTATGGGAATTGATCGGTCAATACCGCATTCACCAATGGCACAAACGATAGGACTTCGAGCCATATAGGCAAGTACACGAAGCTGATCTTTTACATTTATTTTATTGATATTCCATGGGTGAATTCCTGTAGAATAGGGGTTTGTAGATTTATCACCAGATTTTATATCTTCAATAAATCGACTTTGAATACTAATATTCTTTAAGTCATGATTTCCATGTATATGTATATTTACAAATGCACTCATTATGATATCTCTTGCAAACGTTCTTCCAGCATTTTTACTTCGTCTCGATAGCCAGCAGCATCAATAAAATCCAAATCTTTTACCGCCTCATTCATGCTCTTGCGAGCCTTAATAATTGCTTTTTTAAGTTGGTCGGGTTTCATATATGGAATCACAGGATCGGCAGCAAAACTATTTTTATTATTCTCAAGATAATCGTTTTTGCTGTTATTTTTAGCATCAGCAACAGCTGTTTGGTTCATTATGGAATCAGTAGATCTAACAATCTGAGTAGGAGTGATGCCATGTTTCTCGTTGTATGCCATTTGTTTGGCTCTGCGGCGAATAGTTTCATCCATGGTTCGCTGCATGGAGTTGGTAATTTTGTTGGCATACATAATCACCTTAGAATTTATGTTACGTGCAGCGCGTCCTGCTGTTTGAGTTAGCGATCGCTCTGATCGAAGGAAACCTTCTTTATCGGCATCTAAAATGGCTACCAAAGAAACCTCTGGCAAGTCTAGTCCTTCGCGTAAAAGGTTGACACCCACAAGAACATCAAAAGAACCCAATCGTAGTTCTCTAAGGATTTCAACCCTTTCTAAAGTGTCTACTTCCGAGTGAATATAGCGACTGCGTATGCCCAAGCCGCCAAAATATTTGTTTAGCTCTTCAGCCATTCTTTTGGTTAATGTGGTTACCAATATGCGCTCATTTTTTGCAATTGTCAATTCTACCTCATCTAATAAATCGTCCACTTGATTGAGGCTTGGTCGCACTTCAATCCTAGGGTCAAGAAGTCCTGTTGGACGAATAACTTGCTCTACTACTACACCTTCGGATTTGTTTAATTCGTAGTCAGCAGGAGTAGCACTTACATATATTGTCTGATGAGTTAAGTTTTCAAATTCTTCAAAACGTAGAGGTCGGTTGTCCATCGCTGAAGGCAATCTAAAACCATATTCGACCAAGTTTTGCTTTCTCGATCGATCACCGCCATACATGGCACGTATTTGTGAAGTAGTCACATGACTTTCGTCAATCACGGCCAAATAATCGTCAGGGAAATAATCCAATAGCGTAAAAGGCCTTTGCCCAATATCACGACCATCAAAATAGCGTGAGTAGTTTTCGATTCCGGAGCAATATCCCAACTCCCTAATCATCTCCAAATCATAGTTTACACGGTCTTCCAGTCGCTTGGCTTCCAGGTGCTTTCCTATGGATTTAAAAAACTCAATTTGCTTAACCAAATCGTCCTGAATAGCGTATAGGTTCTCTTTAATTTTACTTTGGTCGGTTACAAAAATATTTGCAGGGTTGATTTTGATAAATTCGTGTTTCTCAATACTTCCCCCCGATGAGGGCTCTATGGTTTCTAGAGATTCCACCTCATCGCCCCAAAAACTAATTCGAAAAGCAATATCTTCATTACCAGGCCATACATCAACCGTATCACCACGTACTCGAAAAGTACCCCGTTTAAAATCCAATTCAGATCGAGAATATAGTGCGGTAACTAATTGATGTAAAAAGAAATCGCGACTTATGGTTTGTCCAACTTTTATAGTTACAATATTATTTGTATAATCATCAGGGTTTCCCAATGAGTAAATACATGAAACAGAAGATACTACAATTACATCACGGCGGCCAGACAAGAGGGAGGATGTGGTGCTTAAACGTAATTTTTCGATCTCATCATTTATTTGTAAGTCCTTTTCTATATAGGTGTTGGTAACGGGTAAGTAGGCTTCAGGCTGGTAATAATCATAATAGGAGACAAAATACTCTACGGCGTTTTTTGGAAAAAACTGCTTAAACTCTCCATATAGCTGGGCAGCAAGAGTCTTGTTATGACTTAGTATTAATGTGGGGCGATTAACCTCTTTTATTACATTGGCAATGGTAAAGGTTTTTCCTGAACCTGTAACACCCAGTAAAACCTGCGACATATCACCGCTGTTTAAGCCTTTAACCAGTTGCTGGATAGCCTGTGGCTGGTCGCCCGTGGGCTGAAAGTCCGATACTAATTCAAAATCCATTGCTTGTTTTTTTTAATGAGGGCAAAGATAAGGATGATTTGTTATCAGCTTGTCAGAAAAAATGATATATTCAAGTTGTACTTGGTTTGCATTTCTTAATTTCATCGTTTCGCCAAAATTGTAAAAAAAATTAGGCAAGGAATTAGTAATCATGAAATCATTGAATTTGCTATTTATGAGATTAAGTGTATTTATTCTAATAAGCTAATCGTGTATTTGGCTGAAGAATTATATACTTGCTAAATTAGTATATTCAAAATGCATATGCAATTATAAAATTTAGAATGTATAGTCTTTTTCTATTGAATTAATATAATCATTTATATTTTTTGAAATTCTAATAATATTATTGTTCGTTTGATAAAGTAAGTCTAGGTTTTCTTTCCATAAATCACTGTCAAAATTAGTTATAGGATAGATATTATCGATTTTTATCTTTACTACCTTAGATGGTATATAGGTATTGGCATAAGTATAACCGTAATAATGAAAAGAGTATTCAATATTGATTACTTCAAGTTTAACTTTATTTTCAATTATTGTAAACACATAAGTTTGGTAACATGTTGTTTTTGTATATTTTTCTTTAGAACTGCCCCAAAAATTTTTATAATCTTTTCTGTAATTTACTTCAAAGTTGCCTTTCAAAATGATTTTTCCATCTTTTAGACTTTTATAATGAAGAACATTAGTAATTGATCCAAAATTAATTGCTGACCATTCTAAAATACGTGAAAACACCTTTTCTTTCTCAAGTTTTGTGTCTAGTATATAATTGAATACGAGAGATTTCGTAATAGGGTTGTATGGTAAGTTAGGATAACCATCCATGTCTTGAATTAGCTTTTGCCAAGCAGCTCCATATTCTTTAAGTGCCTCCAAACCAAATTCTCCACTTTGATATCTCTTTGATAAATTATTAATCTCTATTTTTTCTGTTTGACTATAAATTTGACTACTAAAGGTGAGTGATAAAAAAAGAAGGAGAATTTTTTTCATAATTTCTTATTGCTATAAAAGTAACTTGCTTATTTGATTGTTTAGATGTCAAATATACTAATATATCAGCAAACTCTAATTATTCAAAGAAAAAACTGCAGAGATTGGATAGTGATCAGAATACTTTATTTGCCATGTATCAAACTGATGGTTATTCAATTCGGGACTATGAAGAATAAAATCTATTCGGAACGAAGGGTAAGGACCGATGTAGGTTTGCCCAAAGCCGCTGCCAGTTTCTACAAAAGCATCGTCAAGGTCATGCCTTAGTTGCCCATATGCATAGGAGCTTGGTGTGTCGTTAAAATCTCCAGCCAAAATAATGGGATAAGGCGATTGATCCATATGCTGTTTAAGAGCGTCTATTTGTGATGCTCTTTTTTCAAAAGCTTTTTTAAACTTTTTGGCAAAATGCTTAGATGTTCGTGTGATTTTTTCTTGGTTTTCTGTTTTACTGACATCCAAATTGTTCAAACTATTTCGGATAAGGTAAGTATCGCTAGATATTTTATACGACTGCAAATGAGTATTATACACCCTAATAATTTTCCCCGTAATCTCAACATCAATATAGGTTGCAGTTATTTCATCTTCACCAGTTATACTTGAAATACAGCCTGAGTTTTTGATGGGATATTTACTAAAAATCACCTGAAAAAAACTAGTGCTTTTTTTTGTGTAGCGCTCTTCAAAATGGTACTTAAATCCGCATTGTTCTGAGAATAATTGAATATTGTTTTCTTTATCACCTTTATTTAGATTACGAAACTCCTGCATGCATAGAATATCGGGCTGTTGCTCTTTTACAAATTTTATTATTTCATTTCTTTCGAAATGTGTTTCACCTTGATGATCCTTTATATAACGCCCAAAAACATGAACGTTATAAGTAAGCACTTTGAATGTGGAAGCATTGCTTAATTCAACATTCGATCCGGTACCAACAAATCTTGATATCATACTGATGCCTAGTAAAATACTAATAGCAGGATAGATGACAAATTTACGGCGTCGAAATAACCAATGAATAACGAATAAAAAATTGAGAATAGCAAGAGCAGGGTAGGCCATGCCGAAAAACGCGATGGGCCAAAAGTGGCGTGGGCTAATCCATTGTGCTGAATAGGAGATGAATAACGAAACTATCAAAACAATATTGATAAATCGCAGGAAGTATCCTAAAAACCCTATGTGACGTTTATTATTTGCCATTTTTACTCTTGTCAAATAATTTTTGTTTTTCAGCAGCATTCAAACTTTCATAGCCCTTTAGTTTGATTTTATCTAAAATTGCATCAATTTCTGTTTGCTCTTTGTTTTTTCTACTCAAATAGTCTTCATCGTTTTCAGTGCGTTTGCTCGCTTTAGCCTTTTTTGTCGGTTTTGTCTTTTTGTAGTATGGTCCGCGAGGTCGCGTAAACCATTTTATAAAATTTGGGGTTTGTGCCGAGTTTTTGTTTCTAGCTAAATAGATAAGTAAGAAACCAAATAATACCGCACCAACATGCCCTACTTTTGCTTGAGCATCTTCAGGATTATTGCTTAATAAATCGAGGGCGACAAATACAATTGCAATAAATTTCAATTTTACTTTGCCCAATAAAATAAGCACTACTTCCATATTTGGTACATAGGTGGCTGCAGCTACAAAAAGCGCCAAGCTGGCAGAGGTAATCCCTGATTTTAAGATGATTAGAAGAGATAGGTCAGGAAAAATAATAAAGCTCATTAGCGCTCCAATAATTCCTCCTCCAAGAAATACATTGAGCATACGTTTCTCGTCCAAATAGTGCTTGAATATACTACCTCCAAAATATATTAAGTAGGCATTATAAATAGCTTCAAACAATCGTCCTCCAAGTAAAATAACAGCAATCAGAACGCCAATAATCATATAGCTTAAGAGCGTATTATTACGATAAAAGTCCTGTGTTTTATATTTAATTGTATTCCAATCCATAGTTTTGTTATGCTTTACAAAGGTTTATAAAACGAACCATTTTTTTTCCAATATAGTATTAGTATTATACCAAAAAGCATACCTCCTAAATGGGCAAAATGTGCTACATTATCTTGCGGGTTATTTGCAAAACCTGAATACAACTCTAATAGTCCGTAGCCAATCACCATATACTTTGCTTTAATGGGGATGGGGATAAACATTATGTAAATAGGTGTGTTTGGGAACATCATTCCAAAGGCAAGCAATAAGCCAAATACAGAGCCTGAAGCACCCACTACAGTGGATTTAACAAGGTAGAAGTATGATTGCAGATTATTGAAATCAAACTGGCCACCATATTGATTTATAGCGATATTAATGGCATCTAAATCACCTTGATTTGCAATTTCTGCTAACTCTGCAGGAATGCCAGGAAGTACATTTTGAATTTGAATGTAAATAACTAATAATTGAATAAGCCCTGCACCAATACCAGTGGCAAAATAATAAATCATAAATCGTTTTGGCCCCCAATAACTTTCAATGGCTGATCCAAACATCCATAGGGCAAACATATTGAAAAGAATATGTGATAAGTCCCCATGCATAAACATATAAGTAACTAATTGGTAAGGTTGAAAATCGGGTGAAGCCCAATAATGCAATGCCAAAAATTGGTTTAGATCAATTTCGAATGAGCTTGAAAAAAATAACATAGCACCAAAGAATAATCCATTAATGATTAATAGATTTTTGGTAACTAAAGGTATTGGTTGGTTAAACATTTGGTTTCTTAATTTTATTTATCTCTATATTTCTTATTCTGTTATATTGTCCGAGTGATTTGCCATGGCAAATCGTTCTCAATGCCTAAATTAATAATTAAACAATTGGTTAATCTCCGTGATGCCAATTGTCAACATTGTTTTTTGCCCTGATGGACAATAGGCGTTTTCATCACATTCAAATAAGGCTTCAACTAGAGCTTGCATTTCTTCCAATCTCAAACTTTGACCCACTCGAACTGATAAGTTTTTTGCCATAGACAAAAGTATGTTACTTTTTTTATCCAAACGCACTTCTATTTGATTATTTTTATATTGCTCAAGAAGACCTTCTAATATTTGACTACTAGCTTCATTTACAATATCTGGCGGAGTGCCAAGTATTTGAATTTCATTGTTATTTAACTCTTTTAACTCAAATCCAAGTTTGTGTATTTCGTCCCATAGCTCACGGATTAAATCCATATCAGCAGGGGAGAACTCCACCGTTTCGGGAAATAGTTTTCGCTGACAAGCGGGTTTTTCCTGCGACATTATTTCAGAAAATCGATCGTAAAGTACGCGTTCGTGGGCAGCTCGTTGATTAATTAATAATAGCCCTCCATCGATTGGACTTGCAATATACTGAGCATGTAATTGAAATAGCTGAAATTGACTTGGGTCTATACTAGCTTCTGTATCCAAATTACTACGAATACTAACTTGATCTTCAACATCGCCTAGGCCCTGATACATCTGTTGCCAGTTTTGCTCATTGTTTAAGTCTCGTTCCGACTTTTCGGGTGGCGACCAATTGGTGTTTGTTTTTGAAGTCTGATTGGGGTTACTTTCAAATGGGTTATAATCAGGGTTTATTTGAATGCTTGGTTGCTGAGGCATGCTACCAGCAGACAGGGGTGGAGCATCGAAGCTCATCTCACGCTCGAAGTCTAGCTGCGGTGTGAATGCATACTTTCCTAATGTCATTTTCACCGTTGCCCGCAATATTTGATAAATGGTACGTTCATCCTGAAAGCTAATTTCTGTTTTCGTTGGATGAATATTTACATCAATCATTTTAGGGTCAATATCGAAGTTGATAAAATAGCTAGAAAAAAATCCTGAAGGAACTAGCTCTTCGAAGGCGTTTTGCACCGCATGGTTTAAGTATGGATGCTTGATAAATCTTTTATTTACAAAGAAATACTGCTCTCCTCGTGTCTTACGTGCTGTTTCAGGCTTGCCCACAAAACCACTTATGGAAACTAAATCGGTTTTTTCTTCAATAGACAGAATTTTTGTGTTTAAGTTTTTCCCAAAAAGCTCAACAATACGTTGTTTTAAGCTTCCAGTAGTCAAAACCGATTTTCGACGATCCTCTTCATAGAAAGAAAATGCAATATTGGGATGCATTAATGCTACTCGATTAAACTCTTCTTGAATATGACGTATTTCTACTGTATTCGACTTTAGAAAATTGCGTCGAGCAGGTGTATTGAAAAAAAGATTTTTTATACTAAAAATGCTACCAGCTTGGGTGGCGATTTCAGTTTGCCCTTTTACCTGCGAACCTTCAATTATAATATGGGTTCCCATGCTTTGGTCATGTTGGCGAGTTTTAAGGTCTACTTGAGCGATAGCTGCTATGGAGGCTAATGCCTCGCCTCGAAAACCCATACTACGAATATCAAATAGATCTTCTGCTTTTTTTATCTTTGATGTGGCATGTCGTTCAAAACTCATTCGCGCATCAGTAGGTGACATCCCACGGCCATTGTCAATTACCTGTATCAGTGCTCGACCAGCATCCTTAATGATAAGTTTGATATTGTCAGCACCTGCATCAACAGCATTTTCCAATAGCTCCTTTACTGCGGAAGCTGGTCTTTGAACTACTTCTCCTGCGGCAATTTGATTGGCTACCGAATCGGGTAATAGGTTAATAATATCTGACATGGAATATTTCGGAGTTAGGCTGTTCGTACATAAACTAGAATGCCAATTATAACAGCCAGTATTAAGGCTGTTAGTAGAATACGATTTAGAGAAGTATATCGTTTATTAAAGCTTGAATTGGATTCCCGGTTTAAGCCCCAGCGATAAGCCATTTCGTTACGCATGTCTTCAGAACTATACTCATAGCTCTCATCCTTACGCTCATAACGACGCTTACGTAAATCACGTTCCTCTTTTTCAGGATCGTAAAATCGAGTCTTTAAATTAAACTGTTTGGGTTTGCCCCGCTTCATAAAGGTAACTTTCATCTGCCTCAAATCTTTGTACAAAAATACCCTTTTTTCGTTTATCCTTTATTAAAATAAAAATGTGATTTTTTGCATTATTGCCTAAAATAATTATTGCATGACTGCTATAGCTTTCCTACATTTGCCACTCCTAATAAATTAATATTATGAGTAAAACCATTTTTCTTTTTATCTCCTTAAGCTTACTGCTATTGTTGAGTTCCTGTAACTCTGATATGAAAAGTAAGAAGGAGGTAACTACGCATAATGCTGAGTCGGTTTCGAAAGCTAATGTTTTTGAAGTGTCAATAGATTATGCTGAGGGGTTTTTAGTAGAAAATCATGATAATTATAAGCGTTTGACGGTTTTTAATCCTTGGGATAGTAGTGCTAAATTAGGGGTTTATATTCTGGTAAATACTGAACATGCAAATGATGTAAAGCTGAAGGTTGATGAAATGCTCATTCGTTTGCCATTAAATCGTGTCGCTATTATGTCATCTTCCAATATTGGTTATTTTGACTTATTGCAAAAAATGAATTTGATAAAAGCAGTTGGAGATGAGAATAGGCTGTACAATAAGTATTTACGAGAGCGTATTGCTGAAAGTAAGGTGAAAGTATTGGGTAATTCTGTTGCAATTAATAAGGAAGAGCTTATTGTTTGTAATTGTGATGCTTTTATTCAAACAGCTTATGATGCAACGAGTTCACAAGATATGTTATTAATAAAGGCAGGTGTTCCCTTAGTATATAATATTGATTGGATGGAGAAAACACCTCTTGCTCGTGCCGAGTGGATTAAGTTTATTGGTTTGCTAAGCAATGAAAATGAAATGGCAGATTCTATTTTTAATAGTATTGTAAACAATTACTCCAATCTAAAGGATTTGGCAGATTCGATGGAATATAAACCCGATGTTTTAATAGGTGCATTATATAAAGATGTTTGGTATATGCCAGGTGGCCAAAGCTTCAAGGCTCGAATGGTAGCAGATGCAGGTACTAATTATCATTGGGCAGATGATTTCGCTAATGGTAGTTTGGCATTAAGTTTCGAAACGGTACTAGAGCAGCAAATCGATGCCCCCATATGGATAGAAGTGCCTTTTAAAACCAAAGAGGATTTGTTGAGTTCGGATCTACGATATGCTTATCTTGATGCATTTAAGATAGGAACTATGTATCACCATATGAAACGGACAAATATAACAGGCGGAAACGATTATTGGGAGATGGGACTTTGTAGGCCTGATGAATTATTATCAGATTTAATACGAATTGTACATCCTGAAAATATGCCAGATGGAGAGTTAAAATACTATGAACGGGTGAAGTAAACAAAGGGATAGATCACAAAGATGAAGTCAAAAAAACAAATATTCACTTTCTTGAGTATAGCGCTAATATTGCTATTTATAGCAGATATTACCCTAGGTAGTGTGAGTATATCTTTGTCAAAGTTAATGGAAATATTTAAATCGGGTAGAGATGGTAGCCCTTTGGCCTATATTATTTGGGATATTCGTTTACCCAAAGCCATTGCAGCAATAATGGTGGGTAGTGGTTTGAGTATCTCTGGCCTGCTTTTACAGAGTCTTTTTCGCAATCCGTTGGCAGGTCCTTCAGTTCTAGGAATTAGTAGTGGTGCGAGCTTGGGAGTAGCAACTTATGTTATGGCTGGGGGCATGGGCGTAATAAGCTTTGGTTTACTATCTTCTGGAGGTATTGCATTATTTTCAATATTGGGCTCATTATTAGTTCTATTGGCTGTAATGTCGGTTTCTTTAAGGGTAAATGATACCGTTTCTTTATTGATTGTGGGGATTATGTTTGGTAGTATTACGGGTGCCTTAGTTAGTGTTTTGCAGTATTTTAGCTCAGCAGATTTGGTACAGCACTTTATTATCTGGACATTTGGAAGCTTGTCGTCTATTACATGGAATGAATTAGGATTAATAAGCATAGTTGTTTTGGCCTCAAGCTTTGGAACCCTATTACTAATAAAACCTCTTAATGCGCTTTTATTGAGTGACGATTATGCCAAAAGTATGGGGGTGTCAGTAAAGAAAACACGAAACGTAATCATCATTATCAGTAGTCTTATTGCTGGAGTGGTAACAGCTTTTGCAGGGCCAATTGTTTTTGTAGGAGTCGCAGTACCTCATCTTAGCCGAAACTTATTTTCCAGTAGCGACCATAGAGTATTAGTGCCTGCTGTACTCTTGATAGGCTCCATACTGATGTTGGTTTGCGATATTATCTCGCAACTACCAGGCACTACTACCGTGTTGCCAATCAATTCAGTAACTGCCCTATTTGGTGCTCCTGTGGTAATTTGGATTATTCTTCAGAATCGAAAAAAAATATGATGTTATGGGAACGATTCTATTAGAAACTAGAGATTTAAGTATTGGTTATCACAATGATAGTGGTGATAAGGTTTTAGGTGCTTCCTTGAATTTGAAATTGATGAAGGGTAGTTTTGTGGCACTATTGGGACCCAATGGCAGTGGGAAATCAACACTTATTCGTAGCATATCGGGATTGTTAAAAGAGTTGAGTGGAGAGGTGCTTATTGATGGAATACCATTAAATAAAATTTCTAAAAGTAGTTTGGCAAAAAAAATTAGCGTGGTATTAACAGACCCTATTTTAACACCTGGTTTGTCTGTTTTTGATGTGGTAAGTTATGGTCGTTTTCCTTATACAAATTGGTTAGGCAAACTTCAAACTAAAGATATATCAATTATTGAAGAGTCTCTAGTGTTAGTTGATATGAATGGCTTTAATGATCGCAAAATAAGTACACTAAGCGATGGTGAAAGGCAAAGGGTGATGATTGCTAAAGCTTTGGCTCAACAAAGTGATATTGTAATTTTAGATGAGCCTACGGCTCATCTTGATTTGATAAATCGTGTAGAAATAATGAAGCTTTTACGACAGCTTGCTCACGAACAAAAACGAGCAATTTTGATTTCTACGCATGAGTTGGATTTAGCGATGCAATCGTCAGATATGTTATGGTTGATGCGTGACGACCAAAAAATTAGTGTTGGTGCCCCAGAGGATTTAGTGCTGAATAATGCCATGCAGCAAGTGTTTGCAAAATCATCTGTTGATTTTGATCATTTGTCTGGTATGTTTAGAATAAAGCATGATTTGAAAATGCAGATGTATTTAAGATGTGATGATGCTCAAGTCGCTCTATGGACTAAAAAGGCTTTTGAAAAAATCGGTATTTCTTTGGAATCAAGCACCGCTCTTTTAGATGTGATTTCGTATTCAATAGAAGAAAAGCTTTGGAAGGCATATATTAATGGAGTGGAGAAAGATTTTGACTCCTTGGCTGATATCGTTGAGCATGTGAAGATTCAGATTGCATAAAAAAATCCGAAATCAAAAGAAGAATCTTTTAATCTCGGAATTTAATTATAAATTGTTTCTAGTGACTAAACCATAGCATAGCACTTCTTTATTTTTTCAAAAGTTGCATCCATATCATTGTCCAAACCAACAGAGTAGCGAACTAAACCTGGTGAAAGACCCATTTTCTTTTGTTCTTCTTCAGGAATTTCAGAGCTTGTGCTTTTGCCTGAATTACTAAATAGGGTACGAAAATAACCTAAGCTTACGGCCAAATAACCCACGCCTTCTTTTTGCATAAGAGCCATGAATTGTGATGCGCGATCAGGAGTTTCAAGGTCAATGGCAATCATTCCACCAAAACCATATTCTTCATTCATTGTTGCCTTCATTAATTCGTGTTGAGGATGTTTCTCAAGTCCAGGATAGCTTGCTTTAATGCCAATGCTTTCAAACTTATTGGCTAAATCAAGAGCGTTTTTGCTATGCTGTTTCATTCTAATAGCTAATGTATAAAGGTTTTTATGAATATTAGCTGCTCGGTATGTGTCTAAAACACCTCCTAAAAGCATGCTGGTACCATCATTCAAATCAATTAAGCTATTTATAAAATCCATGCTTGCGCATATTGCACCAGCCGTAGTATCATTTTTACCATTGATAAACTTTGTCATAGAGTAAACAACGATATCAGCACCCAGTTGAGCTGGTGAGAAAATCATTGGAGAGAAAGTGTTATCAATCATTAAAAGGGTATTATGAGCCTTGCTAATTTTGGCTAAAGAGGGAATGTCAGCAATCTCAAGCATCGGGTTGTCTATGGTCTCAGTATATATTAGCTTGGTATTGTCTTGTATAGCATTTTCTACCTCTTCAAGGTCGCAAGTATTAACAAAACTAACAGTGATATTATATTTTGGCAGCCAGTTTTTCATAAAAGCAAAGGTTCCACCATAAGAAGTGCGGGTAGCTACAATATGATCACCTGCAGTACAAACTTGCAATATTGCATTGGTAATAGCTGCCATTCCCGAGCCTGTTACCCATGCTGCTTCCGTGCCTTCCATTGCTGCTAAGGCTTTTGCCAAGGAGTAATTTGTTGGATTCCAATGACGTGAATAAAGAAATGCTCCACCACCTTCACCATGAAAACAGGCTTCCATAGCATTTCCATCTTCAAATGCAAAAGTTGCTGAGTCGTTAATTGATTGATTTACTCCATTATAAGCGCCTAATTCGTGAACGCTTTCGAGGCTAGTTGCCGGATCAAATTTTTTCATACTATATGTTTGTTATGTTATTTTCAATAATAAAGCAAAATTAGAATAAACTTGCTTAATATTAAGTATAAATAAGAAATTACTTAAGATATATTAGTAAAAATGTAAATATAGCAAAATATACTAAGTTCAATTCATTTGTTTTTGTCTTTTGATTTAGTTTTGACACTTTCTGATTTTTTCATTTAAACTAGTTTTTTTTAACTGTTTTAGATGGATAGGATAGAATGTTTTTTAATTATTAAAGACATTGAACGATTAGCTTTTATTCTAGCTTGTACAATACATTTATAAGTATCTGTACTATAATACGACTTTTGGAATATGCTCAATTCATGGGTACTATTATTAGATAAAAAAAAAGCCATAAACACACTAATTAATAGCGTGTTTATGGCTCAATATTTTTATTGAATTACCTATTAACTATAGTCGATCCAACTCCACAGTGAAATGGCGCATAATAGGAGCTTCAGATAGAATCTTCATTCCATGCTTAATCTCGTTACGGCGCGAATACACATTGCCTAATGAAGCTGCTATATAATCCATATGATTGTTAGTATAGGTACGTCGAGGTATAGCTAAACGTAATAACTCTAGCTTAGGAAAACGGTCCAAACGTGTTTCAGGATCACGATCGGCCAATAAAGTGCCAATCTCCACTCCACGAACACCTCCTTCGATGTATAATTCAACAGCTAAGGTTTGAGCAACATATTCTTCTTTTGGAATATTTGGCAAAAATTTCTTTGCGTCTACAAATATTGCATGACCTCCTATAGGCTCTTGAATAGGAACTCCATACTCTTTTAGCTTCTCACCAAGATATTCTACTTGCTTGATTCGAGTTTCGAGGGTTGTAAATTCGGTACCTTCATCCAATCCTTGCGCCAGTGCATTCATATCTCGACCCGACATTCCACCATAAGTTATAAAACCTTCAAACATGATATTAAAGGTGCTAGCAGTTTTGAATAGAGCTTCGTCTTTCATTCCAATAAACCCACCCATGTTAACAATAGCATCTTTCTTGCTACTCATGGTCATGGCGTCAGCATTTTTGTACATTTCTGTAACAATTTCCTTGATACTTAATTCTTTGCAAGATTCCTCACGCAGCTTAATAAAGTAGGCATTCTCAGCAAAGCGAGCTGAATCAAAAATGACCATTTTTCCGTATTTATCGGCCAATACTCGAACTTGCTTAAGATTTTCCAAAGAAACAGGTTGTCCGCCTGCATTGTTATTTGTAACGGTCATAATGATAAAAGGAACCTTATCACCATATTCAATCAATACATTTTCTAGCTTTTTGATGTCTACATTTCCTTTGAAAGGGTGATGAGTTTGAGTTTCAAAAGCTTCATTTATTGTACAATCAATTGCTTTAGCCTTACGAAACTCTATATGACCTTTTGTTGTGTCAAAATGTGAGTTTCCAGGTACAACATCTCCTTCTTTTACTAATGCTGAGAATAATACATTTTCTGCAGCACGACCTTGATGTGTAGGTAAAAAATACTCGAATCCAAGAATGTCCTTAATGGCATTCTTTAGTTTATAATAAGACCGAGCACCTGCATAGCTTTCGTCACCTATCATCATCTCCGACCATTGCTTGTCACTCATAGCGCCAGTGCCTGAGTCGGTTAAAAGATCAATAAATACGTAATCACTTTTTAGGTTGAATAAATTATAGTTTGCGTCTTTAATCCACGCTTCTCTTTCTTGGCGAGTACTACGTCGAATAGGCTCTACCATTTTAATACGAAATGATTCTGCAAAAGGAAGTTCCATTTGTCTATATTTTGTTGTTAATCTTTAAAATAAATTGAAATTATTAATGTGCGCAATAAGCATAAGAGCTATTGATACTCATCACGATTTTTAA
This sequence comes from Bacteroidales bacterium, assembly GCA_023146135.1. GTDB lineage: Bacteria > Bacteroidota > Bacteroidia > Bacteroidales > UBA1556 > UBA6267. The sequence continues at coordinate 11,789 of JAGLCR010000025.1, read as the reverse complement.
TATTTAGAAATACTAACTTAGGAAATAAAAAATATGTAAGAGTGTTTCTATTCATAAGTGATTTAATTTAATCGCAAATTTACAAAAAATACTTGAGTATATTTAAAAGCAATTTAGAATGTTAAAAAACTTAATGAGTAAATGAAATATTATCTTTGCAAAAAATATATATAATGGATACAAAACAACTAACAAAGAAGGAAAAAATAAGACTTATTTTCGATTATTTTCAACGGACTATGGTGCACCACGCTATGTGGTATGCAGAAGTGCGTGATTTATTTGGAGTGGAAAAGGCAGGAGTTATTCTTGAAAAAGCTTCCGCGCTGAGTACAAAAATTCAATTGAAACGTTTGTCTAGAACTTTGGGTTTTGAATTGGAGGATGACTATCCACAAGCGCTATTGGAATTGGAAGACGATAAAATTGATGCTTTGAAAGAGGCGGTTGCCATCAATTGGTTAGCCAATGACGGGGTATGGTTTCAAGCAGTGGAGTTTACAGAAGGTATGCTTGAAGCTAAAGCTTGTAATGATGCAGCATGGTCACATTTTTCCCCTTACGAAGCAATTAGGATTAAAAAAATACTTGGATTAGGAGAGTTCCCAGGTCTCGATGGTTTGAAAAAAGCATTTAATTATCGAATATATGCTGATGTAAATAAGCAATCGTTTGGCAATGAAACGGAAGATAGTTTTGATTTTTATATGAATGAATGCCGTGTACAGATTGCTCGGAAAAAGAAAGGATTGGACGATTATCCTTGTAAATCAGGTGGTATTATTGAGTATTCTACTTTTGCTGAAACAATTGATAAACGTATTAAAACTAAGGTTATAGGGTGCCCTCCAGACAAGCATCCGGAGGAGTGGTTTTGCGCTTGGCGTTTTTATATTGAAAAAAACTAGATTAGATTGCAAATAAACATCAGTACTGTTACCTACTTTCTTATTTTAGCGGTTCGAAAATTCGAGCTTTATTCATTAGTGAAATTAAATCTATATAACTATGCAATTAGAACGTACTTTGATTTTGGTTATTAATCCTCGAGCAGTTTATACTAGAGTTGCCATATACGAGAATTATAATATTCTATTTTTAAAAGATATTCAACATCCTGATCAGGAGTTGGGCCGTTTTTCGCATATAAGTGAGCAGTTGGAATACCGCAAAAAGAAGATTTTAGCAGAACTTGAAAACAATAATCTATGTATGGATTGTATTAAGGCTGTTGTGGGTAGAGGTGGACTGGTAAAGCCAGTTAAGTCAGGTATATACAAAATTAGTAAAGCACTTATTCGCGATTTAAAAAGTTCTGAATATGGTGAGGATTTTGTAGATTTAGGCGGTCTTTTGGCAAATGAGATAGCCAGCGAATTGAAAAGTGAGGTTAAAGCATTTATTGTGGACCCAGTTACTGTGGATGAGTTTACTGAATTTGCTCGTTTTACGGGTCATCCTGAATTTGAAAGAAAATCTATTTTTCATACGCTGAACCAAAAAGCAATTGCACGCCGTCATGCGAAAGCATTAATGAGAGAATATAGTGATATGAAACTGATAGTGGTTCACTTGGGAAGTGGTATTTCGGTTTCGGCTCATGATAGAGGGCATGTTGTGGATTCAAATCAAGTTTTGGATGGAGATGGTCCTTTCTCTCCAGAGCGTACTGGAAGTTTGCCCATAGGCGATGTGGTACGATATTGTTTTAACTCTGGAAAGACTGAAACAGAGGTAATAAACATGTTGATGCATGGAGGTGGCTTAAAAGCTTATCTTGGCACATACAGTGCATTGGAGGTTGATGCTCGTGTGAATCATGACGACCCTGAGGCTATTAAAGTGTTTGGTGCTATGGCGTATCAAGTTTGTAAGGAAATTGGCTCTATGTATGCTGTTATGGAATCTGAAATTGATGGTATTATCATTACAGGTGGAATTGCCAATAGTCGTTGGTTTGTAAATGAAATTATAAAACGAGTTGAAAAAATGGGGCCAGTTCATGTTTATCCTGGTGTACGTGAGCTCGATTCGATGGCTCAACGTGCCTTAGAGGCCTTACGCGACGAAGTAGAGGTTCTTGAATATAAATAGAAATTAGATAATACTAGTACCGATGCTTGCTTGTACAAATCATATTTTAGTAATAAATCCAGGATCTACTTCTACAAAGATTGCAGTATATCGTGGAGCGCAATCTATGTTTCAAAAAAACATAGTGCATAGTGAAGAGGATTTATCCCCCTTTGATAAGGTTGCTGATCAATTTGAATTTCGAAAGAAAATAATTCTTAGTGAACTTCGAGACAATGATGTTGAATTGGACTGCATTGAAATAGTTATGGGGCGTGGTGGATTGATAAAACCAGTCCCATCAGGAGTAATTGCTGTTAATGAACGATTAAAAGAAGATTTACGTAATAGTCCACTGGGAGAGCATGCTAGTAATTTGGGAGGACTTATTGCCGATGATATCGCAAGAAGTTTGCCTAATGCAAAAGCATATATTGCTGATCCAGTTGTGGTAGATGAATTTGATGACTTGGCGCGGATTACAGGCCATCCTATATTGGAACGGAAATCAATATTTCATGCCTTAAATCAAAAAGCAATTGCCTACGATTATGCACGTGCTATAAATACTCCTTATACTGAATTAAATCTGATTGTTGTGCATATGGGTGGGGGAGTAACAGTGGGAGCTCACCACCATGGTAGAGTGATTGATGTGAATCAAGGTCTTGATGGTGATGGTCCTTTTTCGCCAGAGCGTACTGGTACATTGCCTATTGGCGGAGTTATTGGCTTGTGTTTTAGTGGGAAGTATAGCGAGAAAGAAATTCGTAAAATGGTTACAGGTAAAGGTGGTCTTGTTGCTTATTTTAACTCCAATGATGCTCGACATATTGAAGATATGGCCAAAGCAGGTGATGCTAAAGCAAAATTAATATACGAAGCAATGGCTTATCAGGTTGCAAAAGAAATAGGTGCAATGGCAACGGTTTTATACTCCAATGTGGATGCAATATTGCTTACTGGTGGAATGGCCTATTCGCGCTATTTTGTAGAACTGATTAGCGAGCGAGTAAAAAATATTGCTGCTATTCACATTTTTCCTGGTGAGGACGAAATGAAAGCCCTCGCCAAAAATGGGGTGAAGGTATTTATGGGCGAAATAAAGCCCATGGTTTATGAATAATACCTTACTATAGTTCAATAAGACTCCCTTTTTTATACACTTTTTCATTTAGCTTTAATTTCGTGGCAGCATAGGCTTTTTTTAGTTTGCCCGATTCGTAGAGCCATATTCCTGACATAGCACCTCCCTTACATAGTACTCCATCGATAAGCACATTATCATGTGGAAAAAAGAAATGAAGTTTTCCTGATGGGTAAAAACCTGTAGCTGATTTCATGTTTCCTCCAGTGCATTGATAAGATTGAATTATTTGATCCTTTGGAAGGTATACTTGAGATAATACGCCATTACTATCAAGGAAAACTATTGTTTTTTTTGAGAAGCTTATGCCAGCAATTGTAAATTCTTTTGCAAGTTCAAATTGACTAATATTACCATTACTATAGTAGTGAACCCAAGATGATTTACATGGAAACCCTTGTATCATACTGTCTTTTGCTAGTTTCCCTTTTTCTTTAGTTATTTTGGTGTATTCACCATTTGACTCTTTTGAAATGCTAGTTTCATTGCTACATGATACTGCAAAAAGAATCAATATAAAGATGAAGAAGCTAAGTTTACTATTTTTTTTCATCGTATTGATTTTAAGGTTGTGAGCAAAGTTAATAATATAAATAGAATTCAAAGATCAATTTAAAAATAATTAACAAATACATATTTAATCACAATAGATATTTACTACTTTTGCGAAAATTAAAACCATAGAAATTGAATCAGTTAATATTAGCCATAAACCCAGGATCCACATCAACAAAAATTGCTGTTTATCGAAATGTTGAGCGAGTATTTATCAAGAATATCAAGCACGACACATCGGATTTAGAGCAGTTTGATACGATAACTGATCAGTATAATTTTCGAAAGGATATTATTTTGGATGAGTTGCTTAAAGCTGAAATTGACTTGGAGTTAATCTCTGTTGTGGTTGGACGCGGTGGTTTAGTAAAACCTATTCCCTCAGGAGTATATGCAGTGAATAATGCACTTATTGAAGATTTGAAGATCGGAGTTTTAGGACAACATGCCAGTAATTTGGGTGGGTTGATAGCTTATGATATTGCCACAAGTCTTGATGGTGCTAGTGCCTATATTGTAGATCCTGTTGTGGTGGACGAAATGGATGAAATTGCTCGTATATCTGGGCATCCAAACTTTCCAAGAAAATCAATATTTCATGCCTTAAATCAGAAAGCTATTGCTCGCAATCATGCTAAAACACATAATGTGGATTATGAAGATCTAAACTTGATTGTAGCACATATGGGAGGCGGAATCAGTGTGGGAGCTCATAAAAATGGAAAGGTGATTGATGTTAATCAAGCGCTTGATGGTGATGGTCCATTTTCACCTGAACGCTCAGGAGGTTTACCTTCGGGAGCATTGGCTGAGTTATGCTTTAGTGGAAATTATACACATGCCGAGGTGAAAAAGATGATTACTGGAAAAGGTGGTTATACTGCTTATTTTGATACTAATGATGCCTATGCGGTGGAAGTAGCCGCTAAAAAAGGGGATGAGCAAGCTGCTTTAATTCAGGATGCTATGGCGTATCAAGTAGCAAAGGAAATTGCAGCTATGTCAGCTGTGCTCGAGGGACATGTGGATGGGATTTTACTTACTGGTGGTATCGCATATGGAAAGCCTATAATTGAAGCTATTACTCGGCGAGTGATGCATTTGGGTCGTATCTTTATTTACCCAGGTGAAGATGAAATGAAAGCGCTTGCAATGAATGGTTTAAGAGCACTGAAAGGGGAGGCCGAAGTTAAAGTGTATAAATAGTGTCTGTAAGAAAACGCTAAGTAGCCCTATTCCCAATTATATATATCCAGTTTTGTTTTTGGCCGTAAGGCCTCATAATTACGAAAGCCTTTTAAATGTAAGTCGCGTTGAGATAAATTCTTAACAGGATTTAAACTCACATTAGGTTTATGTAGGTAAATAATATCCTTGATTCCTGAAGTATCAATATTTACTCTTAAATCGCTTGATGAGCTAATGTTTACTCCAATTAATTCTTGAGCCTCATCGCGTACAAAGTACAATGATTGGGCATTCCCATATACGTCGGCTCGGTATAGCTCATTATTTTTAAAAAAAACAATCATGTTTCGCCCTGATACTTGATTGTAGAAATCCATAGTGTCCTTTGAAAGTACAAAAGAGTTTGTGTCAATATACATCCTATCCACATTGCCATTATTAATGGTTAAATAGATGAAGTTACCACTTAGTTGACTATTATTGCCCCATAGAAGTGGAGTTCCAAACATTTGTAAAAGAGAGTCTTTGAATAAATATACCAATGAGTCACATTTGCCTTGCATATCATCACGGTAAAATTTTGTTTGGCGGTAGCACTGCATTTGATTTACCTTTTGGCTGCTATCAAAAGTGATACGAAGGGTATCGGAATGTAAAAATAATGAATCTCCATCCTCAGAAATAATGGTAGCCATAGCGCTGTCTGTAAAATATGATGATTCGCCATGCTCGTAATATTCTGCATAATTTCCCTGCATTATCACGTTTTTCACTGTGTCAACCAGCTTAACATTATTATAGCCTTGGCCAAAACCTTTTTTTCGATCATAATATAAGCTGTCGGCCGTAAGGCTCTGGTCTTTATTATATAAAACAGCATTCTTATCATATTGTGAAATGTCAGTCTTGGTATTATACCAACCATTTTCACAATATATGGCATTCTCATCGCTACGAATCCAGGTAGGCCCCTTAAAATAGGATGTTTTTGAATGTACATTATATTTTAATGTATCCGAAGTCATAACGTATCTAGGATTTGTTAGTACCACATTTTTTTGGTAGTAAAAATCTTGTTGTCGTGAATAGTAGTAGCCGTATTCACTAGTTAGTACATTATCATCGGTTACAATTTTTCCACCTGAATAGTAATTTGCTACTTTTGTTTTTACACTGTAAATCATATGATTTGTGGTAAGTGTCATTTTCCTATCCTTCAGCCGAACACGATTATGCAATTCAGCAACTCCTGTATTTCCATTATAATGCAAGGTGTCTCCATAAATATGAATGGAGTCGTTGTCATTAATATAAACATGCCCATATGCATCCAAACTATTCTCTTTTTGATAAAGATAAGCGGTGTCACTTTTTAAAATTGTTTTTTTGTGCTTGAAACGTACGTTGCCAGTTAATCGCATGGCTTTTTTACCTTTATAAACCACTGAGCCACCATTATCAGCAGATAATAACTTAATGCTTGAAGTTTTTTGAGCAAAAAAGGACAAGGGTAGTAAAAGGATTAAAACACTTATTACAATCTTCATATTAAAACTTATAATTTAAGAAGCAAATATATACTAATTCTATTTATGCAGCTCTGTTGAAATAAGCGGATTTTATGTTGAAAATAACCTACTATTCGATTATAAAATGCTCTCCATAAATATCTGAATTGCTTTGCGCAGTGAGGCTCATTGAAAAAAGGATTAAAATGAGTGCAATACTATTTTTTATGAGGTGTATAATATTTATAAATTTTCAAAGTTTAAATTATCAAAAGAGTATAATTATTATTGTTGTTTCATAGTCTTAGCTTATATTTGCTGAATAAATTTTTTGCGAGTGAAAAAACTGAATATATTTCTTCTAAAAACCTATTTTGGTCCATTTGTGTTGACATTTTTTGTTGCGCTTTTTGTACTTCTTATGCAGTTTTTGTGGAAGTATGTGGACGATTTTGTGGGTAAAGGTTTCGAATGGTATGTTATAGCAGAGTTGATGTTTTTTGCATCCGCCACTTTTGTTCCTATGGCATTACCCTTGGCGGTATTACTTTCGTCCCTCATGACTTTTGGGAACCTAGGTGAAAACTATGAGCTAGTAGCCATGAAATCGTCGGGTATTTCATTGCAAAAAATGATGAAGCCCCTAGTTATATTTATCATATTTGTAAGTATAGGAGCTTTTTTCTTTTCCAATGATGTGCTTCCAAAGGCCAATCTGAAATTCTTAACTTTACTTAGAGATGTAAGGCATAAAAAACCTGCTGTTCAAATCAAAGAGGGGGTGTTTTATAATGAAATAAGCGATTATGTAATTCGTATTGGAAAGAAAGATCCTGATGGTGTCAATATCCACGACATTATTATATACAACCATATGGCAGGCGAGGGGAATAAGAATATTACACTGGCTCGTGATGGTAAAATGGAGATGACATCGGATAAACGTTATTTGGTTTTTACTTTGTTTAACGGGGTGAATTATGATGAAAAAGTTCCTTTAAACAAAAAGAATCAAAGAAACGTATGGCCTACAACCTTGCAAAAAACAAAGTTTGAAAAGGAGATTCAACGAATAGATTTATCCGCTTTTGCATTTAAGAAATCCAATTCAGATTTATATCGCAATAATTATCAAATGTTGAATGTGAGTCAGTTGGAGTTTTACGAGGATTCGCTTATCCTAGCTCGCGATAGTGTGATTAAGCAATATCAGGGATATATGATAGAGGATATGAATTTTTATCAATTGTATGCTAAGAGTTTGATTGTAGATACGGCCCAATCGATAGTGGATTCGCTGATTGAAGCGCAAAGAGGATTTGAGGATGGTGTGATTGGTAGAGAAAGTGATTTGGCAAAGCAACAGGGCTTGAAGATGATTGAAAAACCAAATCAATTGATTATTAAACGTGATTCTACAATGCTCGATACCACTAAAGTGTTTATTGCAGAACTATTAGAGAATTATACTCAGGACGACCAACAGCGAATTGTTAGCAGTGCCCTTCAAAGTATCCGCAACTCTAGTTATCACAGTACTATTGTGAGTACAAATATTGAAGGACGTGATACTTATATTGTAAAGCACAAAGTAGAATGGCATCGTAAATTTACCCTGTCAGTTGCCTGTATTATCCTTTTCTTTTTGGGGGCTCCACTAGGCGCTATTATCAGAAAAGGTGGCTTAGGAATGCCGCTTGTAGTTTCCATATTTCTATTTGTTCTTTATCATATTATTTCAATTATTGGCCAAAAATCAGCTACGGAATTCGTTATGGAACCATGGTTTGGAATGTGGTTGGCAAGTATTACATTTTTACCCTTGGGTATATTTTTTACACAAAAAGCTACTACAGATGCACCATTACTTGATAATGAAGCCTGGCAAAAAGTGATTAAAAAAATAGTAGGTCCTTTTATAAGACTAATTCCTAAGAAAAAATCGTAAGTCTTATGAAAATACTGCAGATATGTAATAAACCTCCTTTTCCTCCTCAAGATGGTGGGTCAATAGGTATGCACAATGTAACGCAAGGACTTATTGATGCTGGTCATCAAGTAAAAGTATTGTCAGTAAATACTCCTAAGCATTTTGTGGATATCAATAACCTTCCTAAAGAATACAGAGAAACAACACAAATTGAATTTGGTTTTATAAATACTGATATAAAGGCTTTAGAGGCATTAAGTAATTTGGCTTTGTCTAATAGATCCTATAATATTAGTCGGTTTGAGGACAAGAGTTTTGAGAACTTGATAGTTAAAGTTCTTAGAAATCAGAAATTCGACATTATTCAACTGGAGAGTGTTTTTCTTAATTACTATATAGATAGTATTCGTAAAAACTCAGATGCTAAAATTATATTACGTGCTCCTAATGTGGAATTTATGATATGGGAGCGCATGGCTCAAGAAGAAAAGAAAACGCTTAAAAAGCGATATTTTAAGGTCTTGGCTAAACGTTTGAAAAAAGAAGAGCTTGAGGCAATTCGACGTTTCGATGCTATTTATACTGTTACACAAAACGATTTGAATATTTTTAAATCACATGCCTGCAAAATACCCATGGAATTTATCCCTACGGGCGTGGATGTAACAAAGAACATAAATATTGATAAAGTTGAGTCGGAATATCCTTCCTTATTTCATATTGGTGCTCTTGACTGGATGCCAAATAAAGAAGGCATATTATGGTTCTTGGATAAGGTGTGGAAAAAAGTCAGCGAAAATAATCCAAATATAAAATTCTATATTGCAGGAAGGGGAGATGCTTCGTGGTTGGATGTTAAGCTATATAAAAATGTTGTTCTTTTGGGTGAAATTGATAATGCAGCTAACTTTATTAAGTCTAAGGCAATTATGATTGTACCTTTATTTTCGGGTAGCGGAATGCGAGTGAAAATTATTGAAGGCATGACTCTTGGAAAGGCGATAGTTTCTACTAGTGTTGGTGTTGAGGGGATTATCCATAATCACAAACAAGATTTATTGGTTGCTGATTCTCCAAAGGAGTTTATTGATGCATTAGAATTATTGTTAAAGAATAAACCCTATTTCGAAAATATTTGTAAATCAGCAAAAGAAACAGTTGAAAAAAACTATGCTAATTCTGCATTAACAGATAAGCTCATTCGTTTTCTAGAGTCACTCTAGAAGAAATAAAACCCTGTAAGTAATACTCGATTACTTGCTACTGCATGTGTATTTTCTACCATTCCATTAAGTTTGATATCACCATACATCACATGCGAATATTCCCATTCCAAAGAGAACATAGTATTACCCGATTTTACTGAGAAGCTTGGTGCCACACGGTACATTTGGTCAATATTAGCCCCTACAGCATAGTATGGGCCTTCGGCGTTCTGACTAGTTCCTAAGTTTTGAGTAAAACCAGCAAAAAAACCAGAGATAATTGTAATACGTTTTAGTTTCTTTCGATATAGAACATCTCCCCAAATAAAGAAATGATTTGTGGGTGTATAATCTTGTATTCCTGTTTGTACGTCAGTGCTTGCTACTGCATAGCCTCCCATCATCAGCTGATCACTTAAATTTTGCCCATAAATACTTTTAGCTTTAAATTCCCATACCTTATTGCTCCACCGATAATATGCCAAAAAAGCATAGGAGCCTAGTCGTTTTTCGCTTACTATATTACTATCACTTACTAGCATAGGGCGAATTACTTTATAATCGGCCGCAATACCAAATATGTTTCTTTTTCCTTCATACTGAAGTTGCAAATGCGCATTGGGTACCATAGAGTTTTCCATATACATAGGGTTACGTCCATAAGGTCCGATGCTGGCATAGTCGCGTTGCGATATTACAGCTGCTATAATATTCCAGTTTTTGATATGGTGAGTAAAGCGTATTTGGGGGCTACGATTAAAAGGTTGAAAAGGCGCGCCGGTATTTAAGGATATTACAGTAGGGAAGACTTTCGTAACAAAAAGAGGATGCCAATATTGGCCTAATAAAAGTTCGCTTTTGCCCCAATCCAAATTAATATATGCATGGCGTAAACGAAAAGTGTTAATCGTGATATTAGAAACGCCAGAAAAATCAGCCTCGATAAAACCATAAGCATCAGCGCCAAAGGCTTTGAACTGTCGTACTTTTATATTTACTCGGCTAGTAATTGCACTAAAATTAAAGCTGGGCTCGGCATTAATGTCTCTCCCGTTTTTGTCCAGCAGGATATCCTTTGGAAAGAATGTGAATAAACCCTCACGAGCATATACTACTTGGCGTGTGTCAAACCAGTAATCGGTTTTTACAAAGCCATGAATATCTATTTTAAGTTTCTCTTTTTTTTCTGCCTCTTGTCCGAATAGTGGATTAATCAGAATTATTGTGAATAATAAAAGTAAAGCTTTATTCATTATTTATCCATTTATATATTGTGTGAATTTGATTACTGTAAATAGCAAAAATATAATAATTAATGAAGTTAAAAAGAATAAACAATGATATTTTCCCATAATTATTAATTATTATTATTATAGAGTGTAAATAATAGGTTGTCAATTATATAAAGCTGTATACATTTATAAATCTGTACAGTAAAAACTTGATTTACCCAATCTAATAAAGCTATATTTGAATCATAAATAAATTATTAACTTAAAATAAAAATCATGAAAAAAATTAATTCATTGTTCGTCTTATCACTTGGAGTAGCTCTAGTATTAAGTAGTTGTGGAGGAGCTAGTATGAAAGATAATACCTATTTAGGTCAGCTCCCTTCAATATCGAATAAATATCAGGATATGGGAGATGAGTATAAAGAGAAAGCCAAGAAAGCAACTGATATGGACGATGCCTTTAAGTATGATAAAGAGTATAAGCTGGCAAAAGAAGAAGGAAAGAAGGTTGTAAAAGAATATTTAGAAGCAAATAAATTGGATACTCCTATTCCTTTTGAAGAGTATTCAGATAGTCGGTTTACAATTGTAAGCTTAAGCGTTGATGGAGCAAGTGTAAAACGAGTAAATTTTGTTGCTACAGTGAAGATGAAAGAAGATGTTAAGAATAAATATGGAGGATTTGAAAAATACATATTTGCCTATTTGAAAGCGGTAGATAGTGAAGGCAATGCTATTGGAAAACCTAGCGTATTAGCTTCACCAATGGGAGGTAAAGTTCCTAAATTTGAAAAGGATGTAGAGGTTGAAGTAAAAGGTAGCCTAAGTAATTTACGAGAATTTGAGGATTTTGATAAAGTGGTCTTTATTAGTAAGGGTGAATATGAAAAAACAAAATAGTGTAAAAAGTATTATAAACAATTAGACCTTAGTACATGACAAAAATTT